>JAGRCC010000719.1 GCA_020433785.1 Anaerolineae bacterium | reverse complement strand
GCTGCCGGCGACGGCAATTTCTTGAATAATCAAGTTAACGGTGGGAATACGAACCTCGCCCCCATAGCCGACCATAAAGTGGGTGCCGCCCTGGCGCAGCATTTGCCAGCACAACTGCTCGGCCCCTAATTCGCCAACAAAGTCGATGACCGCGTGCGCGCCACCACTGGTTATCTCTTTAATCTCTTCGACGATGGTGGCGGGGTTGCCGGCCAGGGTATGGGTGGCGCCTAACTCTTTGGCTAATTGCCGCGCCGACTCGTTGAAATCAATGGCGATGGTGCGCGCTCCGCATAGTTCATGCAGCGATTGCAAGGCAATGTGCCCCAAACCACCCACGCCGAGGATGACGCAGTATTGACCGGGGGTCAACATTTTCGCGGCCCGTTTGGCCACGCGATAGGCGGTAATTCCGGCATCGGCCAGCGGCGCAACTTCTACCGGCACCACATTCGGGCTGAGTTTGATCAGCGCGCGCTCGTTGGTGAGGAAGTAATCGGCAAACCCGCCGTTAACGCCCAGGCCGGGGAATTGACTGTTCTCGCAGTACATATCCTCGCCCCGGCGGCAGCCGTAGCAGACGCCACAGGTGCGCAGCGGGTGGCAGATAACGGCATCGCCCCGTTTCACGGAGGTCACGCCGCTGCCGACCTCTTCGACCCAACCGGCGTTTTCGTGGCCCATAATGTAGGGCAGTAGTTCGTTGTGGGGGTCCATCGCATTGCGCCATACCCCTTCGATGATGTGCAAATCGGTGCGGCATAGCCCGGCGGCGCCAACCCGCACAATGACATCGTTGGGCGATTTGATGGTCGGCTCGGGGACCTCCTCCAGTTTTAGCTCGACATTCATCTTCTCGTCATACTCGTACAACATTGCAGCTTTCATTAGACTACTTTGTCTCCTTTCTTCATTTATATTAGATAGGGTTGATCTGGCTGACTTATCCCAACGTAAATGGATCGCCGACGCGATCGGACAACTCAATCCAGACGCTTTTAACCTGGGTATAGTCGCGAATGGCTTCCAATCCATTTTCACGGCCATAGCCACTGGCTTTAAATCCGCCAAAGGGGGAGGCATAGGACACGACCCGGTAGTTGTTGACCCAAACGGTGCCGGCCTTAATGGCTTTAGCCAGGCGATGGGCCCGTTGGACGTTGTACGTCCAGATACCCGCGCCCAGCCCGTAGGGCGTGTCGTTGGCTAATTGGATCGCTTCAGCCTCGGTGCTAAAGGGGATGACGCACAGCACCGGCCCAAAGATCTCTTCGCGAGCGATTTGCATCTGGTTGTGGACATCGCGAAAGATGGTGGGTTCAAAAAAGTAGCCGCGAGTCAGGTCGGCGCGCTCTGGCGGCTTGCCGCCGACCACAACTTTGGCTCCTTCCTCGACGCCTTTCTGACAGTAGTATTTGATTTTGTCGAGCTGTTCCTTGAAGGCCACCGGCCCCATTTCGGTGTCCATGTTTTGCGGGTCACCCAGTTTGATTTGACGGGCTCGATGGGCCAGTTTGTCCAACAGTTCCTCCATAACACTGTCGTGAACCAGCAAGCGCGAGCCAGCCATACAAGTTTGTCCGGTTGCCGCAAAAATACCTTTCATGATACCGTTTACGGCGTTATCCAGGTTGGCATCTTCAAATACAATGTTGGGCGATTTGCCACCCAACTCAAGCGACAGCCGGGTATGATTTTCGGCAGCCGCGTGGGCTATAATTTTGCCCGTTTGCGATGAGCCGGTAAAGGCGAGCTTGTTAACGTCCGGATGCCGGGCCAGCGCCCCTCCAGCCGAGGGGCCATAGCCGGTGACGACATTGAACACGCCGGGCGGTAAATCGGTGGCTTGCAGCACCAAGCGAGCAAATTCCAGAGTCGAAGCCGAGGTCTGCTCGGCCGGTTTGACGACCATAGTGCAGCCGGCGGCCAGAGCCGGAGCCAGTTTCCAACTCAACAGCAGCAAAGGGGAATTCCAGGGTACAATCGCGCCCACCACTCCAACCGGCTCGCGCAGGGTGTAGTTGAACATCGTGGGTTTCTCGGTGGGAATGACTTCGCCGTGAATCTTATCGGCCGCGCCGGCAAAGTAGTGGTAGTAATCGACCAGATATTTGGTTTGCCCGGCCATCTCCCGGATCA
>JAGRCC010000718.1 GCA_020433785.1 Anaerolineae bacterium | reverse complement strand
GCCGTCATAAAATTGCTTTTTTGGGACGGAAAGGTCTTTTCGCCGCGCTGAAAGGGGTTATTTTTTCGCGGAACGGCCGTCGGCCTCGCTGCGGCTGTATTTTCGCCGCCGATCACGCTTTTCAGCCGGCCGTCGCTGCTTTTACGGCGGCCATGTCAGTTTTCTGCGTCCGTACGAGACAAAATTTTTCGTGAGTCGGCCTGTGGGCGTCGTGGTGAGGGATATGTTTTCAAAAACACGCGTTTGGCGTCGAAAAGAAGGCCAAACTTTCCGGCCACCTGTTGTGAATGGCGTCAAAGTCGTCTAATTTTTCGTGCACAGCCTTTGAAGCGTTGTAAAACCGTTGCGTAAGTTATTACCCACTCTCTTCTCCAGCAATTTACGACTTATTTTTAAGGTTGTCGTGTAACAGATGATCGCTGATGTAACAGACGGAGGTCATAAAAGGCTAGACATGGTAATGAAAAGAATGGTAAGATGAATAAATGGTGGTTAGTAATGGGTAGGATTATGCCGCTTTTTCTTTGGGTATTCCCGCCGTAACGAGGATATGCGGAAAAATAGCGGGATGACAAGATAGTTAGACGTCGAACACTAGGATGAAAGGATATTAACCATGCAGCATACGGTCGTAGGGAACTCCAAGGCAACTCAGCCAGCCCCATCGCCTAAGGCTTCGGTACAAACTCTGCCCCATGTCGGGCACAGCCATGAGGAGGATTCGATCCTTCAACTCCAGCACACGGTCGGGAATCAGGCTGTACAGAAGTTGCTGCGGAGTAAGGCTGAAGAACGCAACGCCGTATTGTCTGGTACAAACTCACCTCATTTTGGTCACGATTTTAGCCGCATTCCCGTAAATCCTCCCACAGTAGGCGGGCATCAGATGAAACTAGCAATCAACAAGGCGGGGGGCGAATATGTTCAAGATAGCAATACGGAACAGGTCGCAACACCACCGATTGTCCACGAGGTGCTTCAATCGCCCGGTCAGCCACTTCAACCCGCAACGCGCGCATTCATGGAAGCCCGATTCGGTCACAATTTCTCTATGGTACGGATGCATACCAACAGGCAGGCGGCTCAGTCAGCCGCGGATGTGGGAGCACGCGCCTACACCGTAGGCCAACATATTGTGTTCGGACAGGGGGAATATATACCGGCTAGTATTGTTGGCCAAAGACTCATCGCGCACGAGCTAGCCCATGTCATCCAACAGAGAAGCGGTGGGAATTACGGTGATGCGCCCGACTCGTCGGCAATGGAATATGGGGCAGAGCAGGCTGCGGGGGCAATACGTCTGGGCGGAGGCAGAGTTACTGTTGCTGGTATGGCGCAAATAGGTATGGCGCTTCTGCCACGCTCGTATCGAAGCAGCGAGGATATCTCAAACTGGTCCCAATCCGAAATAGAGACCGAGATTCGAGAAATACGCCAGTGGCTTGAATCACATCCAGAGGAAAGTGAAGATCGTCAAAGGTTGCTGGGGGTATTGCGTACGCTTGAGCATCTTGTGCCGGGCGTGGTTAGCGGACTGTCGATTGCCGATGACGAGTTTGCCACCCGATTTAATGATGAATTCCGTCATATATTACCGTCGCTTGAACCGGATACGCGCAGCGGGACATTGTCTGCGGATAGGCTGGCCGGGCTGTTCACCCCGGAGCAACGCGAAAAGCTCGCGGATTTCATAGTGACTCGACGCATCCCTGAGCGTTTATTTAACGGCGCTGATGACATTGGGGGGGCGAATGCCCAGCAACGTATTCTGATTGCGGCGCATATTCTGACCTATGGTACCTATCGTCCCGGCTCAGTGGAACAGCGGGTGCATGCGCGTTACTGCGGGCATTGGGTGCAAATCGTCCACCAGTATGCCGGTACTTTGCCGGCGAGTGGAGGCTGGCCGGAACATCTACCAATCGCTGTCAGGTCGACCACACCGCGAGGTAGTCGGCGCGCACGGGGTGCAATTATGGGAGGTTTTGATCCGATGGGTGTGCCCGTGTTCGGCGCCGGCCAGGCTGAATACGCATTCCGGAGCACACGTTTTACGCCGGAACAATTTCCTATTCCTGAGGGAACCGACCACGCGGCAACGGCTGCGAAAGAGGAAGAGCGCGTTGCGGCGGATCCAAATACGCGCCGCCGAGTACACCGTCGCTCTGAAATGGCGATGTCTGATTTTGATGGATTGCAGTCAGGAGACTGGCTCTATTTGTATAACGCCAATCGCTCCGCATCCGGGCAGCACAGTGTCATCTTCTCACACTTTGTAGACGCAGTTGCACAATACCAGGAAGGCGTACCTTATCGCCGTGCCGTAGTGTTTAACCAACCTCATCCTGATTCCGCCGGAGTTGAACGCACCATTTATCTGGGGGAACAGTTTATCACCTCGCGGAAGGCCGACCGGGAACAGGGAATTCCGTATCGTCACAAAATCGACACCATTACGCTGGTGGTGCGGGTTGCAGCTTCCGCCCAACCGGCATCAAGTGTGGCGGAGTTACTACCGTCCCCAGGCAGGCCCGAGCGAATCGTGCAACAGAATAATGGTTACATTCAGAGAATAGGCCGGCAGCGAAATATAACGGTCGATCGCAACCGTTTAATTCAGTGGTTGCAGGATGAGAACGCCAGTAGCATTACCAGTTTGGGAGATCTGGTGACGGATCGCGAGCGCGGTTTGTTTATCGAGGCCAATCGAAACACCGACTTGGAATTATTAGTGCGACTTTGCCAGCGATTGCGCGCACTTTCCACCAACGCGGCGCTCCTTGAACAGACCCGGCGTGAGAGCGAGCAGAGATTAACAACGCAGCACGAAGCGGCGCAAACACAGCTCGACACACGGCGGCAACAACTTGCGCCGGATTTGGCGGCGCTTGAGACACAACTGAAAACGGCTCAAGAGCGTAGCGATGAACTAAATAGCCGCCCGACGGCGAGCGAGATCGGCGATCAACAAAGTGAGCTTCGCGCGCTGGAGCGTCGAATTGGCCGGTTGGCGCGTGGTGAAGAACGGACCCGGCTACGAGCGGAGAGAACGGGCCAGCGAAGCCGAATTAACGAACTGAAGGCGCAACGACGTGCGGAGCTAAGGGAGCAAGGTTCACTGCGCCGCCAGATTGCGAGACTTCAGCGCCAACAGTCGAGAATTCAGGAGCAACTGTCCGCAGCTGCGGCCAAGCTGCCACATAGCCTGCTTCCCGGTAAAGTATCCGGGGAAGATCCTGGTTTCATTACCGGAAGGCTTCAGGATCTAACACCACCGCCGCCCTGGTCGGACTTAATCGATCAGACCACATCCACTACGCGCCAAGAGGAATAATGATTTTGGCGAGATTCGATTGTGCACCCTCATCATCGCCTCAGCGTCGGTGAGATTACGATCCGGTGTAATGAATTGAGACCGGGCCATTTGGCCCTCGCGAGATTGCCTAGCATCACGCGGTCTGATAAGGGCTGGCTGTAGCCAGCTCTTTTTAATTTTCATTGTTAGAAAGAACCAGGCATAATAGTTGAGTAAAACGTTGCTCAAGGAAAATGGTGTGAAATATATTACGGTTATTATCCCACTTTTACTCTTCCTACTGCCCGCGTGCAGTCGTTCGGCCCAGCCCGCGCCGCCATCCCCCATTGCGCCCACTCCCACCCCTATTCCCGAACCGACCCGCGTTTCCCCGCTGCCCTCGCCGACCATCCCGGTGTTTGAGTCGCCAATTAGCCCCGGCGAGGTGGAGACGCCAACCGACCAGCCCCGGAGCGATGAACCGGTGATCGAATTCAAACGCAGCGGCGGTTTTGCCGGTCGAGAGGATGCCTTTATGATTTACGCCGATGGTCGGGTTGAAACTAACGGCCAAGAGACGGGGCAGATCGAAGCGGAGGCGGTCGAGGCGCTCGTGAACCAAGCTGATGCGGTTGGGTTTTTCGAGCTAGATGAGTCGTACATCAGCAAAGATACCTGCTGCGACCGGTTTACCTACCAACTGACTCTCCGACACGGAGACAAAGAAAACAGCGTCGTCACCATCGACGACGCTGAAAATATGCCGGCTGTGCTTCAGTCAACGCTGGCAGCGGTGGATAAGTTAGTGTCTAACGCCAGCCCATAAGGCTATGGATACGTAACCTTGAGTAGGTACGAGTCGGTCTTACTCGAAGCGGTTACGGTGGGGGAGATGTAAACATAGTATTTGCCGGCCGAGACGAAGCGGCTAATATTCTCCGCTGTTGTGCCAGCATTATAGGATGTATCGATAAGCGTACCGGCGCTGTTGTATAGCTCTAAATCATAATTCGTGCCGCTCGGCAGGCTGCTCAACGAAATGGTGATAAAGCCGCCGGAGGTGGTGAAGTGGAAGATATCGACATCGCCGTTGGTTTGGAGGTAGGACAAATAGTTTGCCCCGGAAACCAACGGGCCGTAAGCCTGGCTAACGTCGTCATTGGGTTCGTAATTGAAAGCGCCCGGCACGACCTGTTTTTCGAGAACTGGCAGATAGATTTTATAGGCGTTTGGTACAGTGATCACCTGTCTCCCCAGGCCCACGGCGGCCCAGGCATTCTGAACCTGGTTACAGTTTCCGGCTGTGATGCCAAACGATCCGATCAGGTCCTTACAGGCCTTGATGGTGGAATTTTTGGCATCATTGAAACCGGATAGAGGCGACAGGTAGACATTAAGCGCGCGATAAAAAATCTGCTCGGTTTTTGATAGGCCGACGGCGCTAACGGATATCCCACTAAATGTTCCACCGGCCACCATCAAATAAGCGGCTTTGTTAGGGATACCGCTATTAATGTGAACACCGCCGCTGTCAGTAAGCCAGCCAAATTCATTATAATTACTCATATGCGCGGGTTGGTTATAAAGCGGGGGGTTAGACATATCACGAATGATATCGTTAGTGTCTTCCCCTAATTGCCAATCGTTAAAATTGCCGGTTAGGCGCTGCTCGGTAAACGTGCCAAAGATATCGGAGATTGACTCGTTCAGCGCCCCCTGTTCAAATTGGTAAATTAGCCCGGCCGTATATTCGGTTACGGCGTGCGTAAATTCATGGGCCACCACGTCTGGAGCCTTGGCATAATGAGTAATGCCGTTGCCGCCGGAGCCAAACACCAATTGCGTCCCATTCCAAAAGGCGTTAAAGGCGGAACTGTTACACGTGCCGGATGTTCCGAATTTAACCGAAGTGATAATGATTCCCCCGCTGCCGTTGTAGCTGTCCCGGCCAAATCGGGAGAGAAAGTAATCGTAGGTGGCGCCGGTATAGTTAAAGGCGTCTTTGGCCGGGCCGGCCGGCAAACTACCGCCGGTCGCTTCAGTGGCTACTTGGGTTCCCGGCAAACTAGAGGTTAAGCATGCCCCGGCGGCATCATGAATTCGCCGGTTTTTAGCATGAGGCAAATTATTAAAGTAGTAGGTGATGCCGCCGGTGTGGGCATCGATAAAGTAGAGCCAGCGGCCGGGCGGCGCGTCGGTGGTGAGTTGTACCAGCCAAGTGAGCGCCGCCGGTTCGGTATGGTAGGTCATAACCACCAATTCGGTGTCAGTGAGTCGGGTGGCCTGCGCCACGCCCAAATGCTCGCGGGCTATCGTTTCAGCCTGCGCGGCGGTCAGGACGGGCGTCGGGTCGAGGTCGATACCGGGCTGATAATGACCGTTAACCGCTGTCAATTGCCCCTCCTGGCTGTGAACCAATAGTTGAGCGCCCCAGACCGGGATACCTTCGTACATCTGTTGAAAGCGGATATGGCTGCCATCGGCGTCGGTGGTGTTGAGCAAAGCGAGTTCTGCGGCCGGATCTTTCATCTGAAATAGATTACCGTAGCGATTGAAAAAATCATAGGCCTGGTCTAAACTGCTGGTTTGGCCCTGGATCGATAAATCGGCGGGGAATTTACCGGTGATAAAGGTCGGGACGCCGGTTTCGGCATCCCAGTCAATCTCCGGATCGGCTCCGGCGTCATTGGCAAAGTTTCGAACAGCCCCTGATTTGTCGGGCGGGGGATCGGCCGCATAGGCCATCGTTATTGAAATAAACAGCAAGATAGTTGTCAAAAAAATGGCATAAACAATTTTTGACTTAAAGCAGTCCTTCATTATTTTTCCCTCTCGTAATGGCTACTTAAAAGTTACATTGAAGTTATATCATTATCTCCAACTGACAGGATGACCGTTACGGCCACCTTTTCTACCAAATTACATGACCCACATCAACCATCATAATATAAATTTCATTAAAAACAACTAGACAAAAGGTCTATCTTAAATTTTCTCATTTCTATTTTTTAGCTAGAATGGGCGCTGCAAATTCATCTAGGGAGTCAGATAGTCTCACCTGAGACGACAGCGACAATGAAAATATCTGACTACCGACTACTGATATCTGACTACCGTATTTTCAGAGGAG
>JAGRCC010000717.1 GCA_020433785.1 Anaerolineae bacterium | reverse complement strand
CGCTGGAACTAGGAGCCGACGAACAAATGCCGAAACCCTTTGACTTTACAATTTTGGATAATTTACTCCAGCGATTCCTCGGCCCCAATTCTTCCATACGGAACCTGGAACAATCCCGGCAAGATGAAATACGAGAGGCCAGTATCAAAGTGTTGCTGGCTCAAAAGATGGACCTGGCCTATCAGGTAGAGATATACCAAACTCATCCTGATCTGGCCGCTACCTTAGTTTATTTTACGGCTTTAACGCGAGACATCGTCCACAGTTTGCGTAATCGCTTTGGCATTATGCAAAGTTATCTACCGCAAGCCCGGTATTGTCTCCATCTGCTCGAAGGGCTGACCCTACTTCATTTGAAACCCTCGCTGTCGCTAAATTTTTTCGATGGTACCGTTACCGAAATTTCACTACCGGATTTAATGAAGTTTAGCGCCAACCGCTATAAAGTGGTTATGGCCGAACATCGACGTAATGGTAAACCACCCGGTCTCACTCTGAAAGGCTGGCTGGATAGTGAACTGCTGTCACTGGGCTTGTGGCTGCTGTTCCAGGGCATATCCGGCCGGCTTCCCAGCGTGGCTGAGGCTGACTCCGATCAGCCCACAAAACATTTGATTCATGTTAGAGACAACCGTAATGACAACCCCAATCTTGGGTTAGGGTTAACGATCACCCTACCGTCTTATCCGGCCAATTATCTCCTCAAGTTGGATGACCCCAACTGTGTGCTACAAGGCAATTCGACGGCGTTGGGGCTAATGCTGCTGAGAAAAACAGCCTTTCTCAGTGGGGGCACTTGCCGGATCACCAATGGCGGAGAGATCGATCTAAGAATACCGTTTATTGCCTCTCAACCGGACGATATTGGAGAAATGGAGTTGGCCATCAGTAAGTACGTTACCGAACTACCCAGCTTTTCCCGGCCCTATGAAACATACCAACCCTATCTTCAAAATCTTAGTCACGGCTTGATCGAGGCCATGGTTCGCGAACTGGATCATATCGCCGTCGAAGCCCGGCACGATGAATACCTGATTGCCAATCAAAAATTTCTCAATACGGTTTTGCGGAACTGCGCCTATGCTCGCCTACTTTTAGAAAATCTGCGTTGGTTAGGTACCGGCGCGAATCTGGCCCGCGAAGCGGTCGATTTAAACCAGGTCGTGCAGTCGGTGCGGGAAATTCTGCGCAGCCGCATCCGGGATCGCGCCGAGGACCAAGCCGAAGGGCTGGTCGACGTGGAGCAAAACATGGCCCCTAACTTGCCGCCGATCTGCGCTAATCCCATTGCGGTCCAACAAATTTTGCTCAACCTGATGATGAATGCGCTAGAAGCCATGCCGCAAGGCGGAACGCTCAAATTAAGCGCATCGCTGCGCCGCGGTCAAGTTTGTTTTGAAGTCAGTGACTCCGGCCAAGGCATATATCCTCAAAGTCTACCGGTCATTTTTGACATCAGGTATACCACCAAACAGCGAAAAAATTATGGAACCGGCCTCTATATTGTTAAATCGATCCTCGACCGGCTCGGCGGGCGTATTGAAGTTGAGTCTCAACCGGATATGGGGACAAAATTCACTCTCTACTTTACGCCTATTACCCCTTTAAAGAAAAGAACAAGATGCAATGACACGAATCGCGGAAGTACTGATAGTTGAAGATGACGCTGATTGGCTCGATATCTACTCGGCTCGATTAGCCAGCCCGGAATATAACCTGACCAAGGCCCGCACCGTGGCACGCGCCTCGGAGCTGCTGAAACAGCAACTTTTCGATGTGGTCGCCACCGATCTTAAGCTGCTAGGGGCCAATACCGGCGGTTTCGATATTTTAGAAATGGTACGTGAGCGCAGTCCCGATACCCAAGTCATCATCTTTACCGGTTACGGGGGTAAGCAGGATGCCTTTGAAGCCATGCGGCGTGGGGCCTATGATTACGTCACTAAGCCGCTCGACTATGAGCACGTTCGGCGGGTGATCAAATCGGCCATTGAGGTGCGCGAACAAAAGTTGTCTTATCTGCGTCACGCCTCGCCGGTGCGGAAAATCGACCTCCCTTTTCCGGAAAAGTTTGTCGGCAGCAGTCGAGTTATCAAAGATGTCTTGAGCCAAGTAGCCGAGGTCATCGAATCTACCAAGCCGGTTTTAATCGTTGGCGCGTCGGGTACGGGCAAGGCCCTGATCTGCGAGACGATTCACCTGGCCAGCAAACGCAAACGTTTCGTGTTGGTTAGCTGCGCCAGCTACTCCGAAACAACCATGGAACGGACGTTGTTTGGCTTTCAAAAAGACGCCTTTCCGGGCGCGTTGGGCGATGAACCGGGCTTACTCGAGCAAGCTTCCGGCGGAACGGTGGTGCTGGATCGCGTTAACGGCTTGAGTCTGCGGCTGCAAAACCAACTGCTGGCGGCGTTGCGTTACCAGCGGGTGCGCCGTATCGGGGGCGCGCAGGCCAGTAATATCGATGTGCGGGTGCTGGCCACCAGCAGCGTCGATTTATTAACCTACGTTGAGCAGGGGCTGTTCTCGCCAGAGTTGTATGAATATCTATCGGATACAGTCATCAAGCTGCCGCCGCTGGCCGAACGAAAAGATGACCAAACCGACGACGTGCTATTGGTCACCGGCTACCTGTTGGACAAATACGCGCTCGATGGCAGCCCCCCGCCGACCATTTCCCCTGAGGCCAGCGACCTGCTGCAAAACTACCCGTTTCCGGGCAACGTGCGCGAGTTGGAAGAGGCCATCCGGATCGGCATTCTCAAAGCCGAGGCGGGGGTCATTGCGCCTCAGCATCTGCCGGAAGCCATGCAAAACCGGGGGCAGTCGGCCGCACCGGCGGAGATAATCCGCACGTCTCACCCGCCGGAAAGTTTTTGTCCCCGCGAAGGGTGTTATCTGGGCGACCGGCTGGAGGAAATCACCCAGGCCTTTGACGAAGAGAATTACGTCTATTTGGCGGTCGGCGTCAGTACGCCGGGCTGGTATCAATCGGCCATTGCCGACCTGTTAGTCCAATTCAACATGAAAATTTATCACGCCGCTGATTTTTCGGCCAACGAGAGTTTCTGCCCCATTTGCCAGCCGCTCCTGTCCAGCCGGCTGGCCATCATCGACATCTCCACCACGGCTTCGACCGTCTTTTATGAGTTGGGCTTGGCCCACGCTATCGGCCTGCCTTGCTTAGTCTTGAAGCGCGCCGGTCGAGCCGTGCCGGCCTATTTCAGCCAGATGAAAATTTTTGAATACACCGACGAGAGCGATCTCCGAAAATCGATTTTGACCTGGCTCAGCGGCTTAGTGGCGTAAAATATGAAGGCAAAGGCGAAGAATTTGGTCTTTCTTTGCCTCTATCTCAGCCTTTGCTTATCTTATACCTAAACTCTTGAGACTACCGATCTTTGGCTACTGACTACAGCCTACCGGCTACCAACTACCGATTTCCAGCGTCCCGCCTCAACCAACGCTTGAATTTCCACCGCTCCGGCCACTGCACCACAGCCCCCAACGCCGGGAAGAATCGTTCCAAAAACAAATAGGTCGCGAACAGACGCGAGGGATAGATCGCCCGGCGGTTTTGCTCGACGCCGCTGATGATGGCCCGGGCCACATGGTCGGCGGCTTGGGTTGGCCAGGCAATGGGGATAGATGGCCCGGCGGCGGCGAAAAATTGGGTACGGGTCGCGATGGGATAAACTAACGCCAACCGATCCGGATCGTCCAGTTCCAACCGATAAGCCTCGGCAAACCGGTGCAGGGCGGCTTTTGTCCCGGCGTAGATGGCATAGCCCGGCAGCGCCAGATAGGCCATCGCCGAGGCAGTCATCACGACCTTGTACGGGCGCGATCCGTTGAGGCTTTTCATCTTAACGGCCGCATAGATGGGCGAAAAGACATTAATTCGAAAAATTCGCTCTAATCGGGTCCAATCGGCTGTATCAAGCTGCTCGTAGTAAGCGAAACCGGCGTTAGCGACGAAGAGATCAATCGAGCCGAGTACTTTAATCGCCTCATCAAAAAGGCGATCCACGTTCTCCGGCGTCGCGAGGTCGATGACTAAGCGCCTAATTTCGGCTTGGGTCGCGGCTAATGTTTGCACGGTGGCGGTTAATTGCTGATCATCGATATCGACGGCTAAGATGCGCAGCGGTCGGTGTGACCATTGGGTCAGCAAAGCCCGACCGATCCCGGAGGCCGCGCCGGTCAGGACGATGGTTCGGTACGAAAATTCCGGTTTACGCTTAAATCTTAGCAACCACATCAGCTTTTTTACCAATTATGACCGGCTGGTAAAATCGACCATCTAGCCGGACGACATCGACAAAGCCGGCCTCGGTCAGCAATCGTATCAACGTGGTCGGCGAGACGGCGTAATATTGGGTGCGCATGACCTGGGTGTGCACGTCATTATCCTCGCCGTCTTTCACCAAATACATCGATAGATCGTAAATATCGCCCGTAAATTCCCACACTTGAAACATAAGATAACGCACGCCGTTTTCAACCCGCAGCCCATAGGGTTTGACCTGCAGGCCCTGCCGCTCGACCTGGTCATAGTCGCGCACAGTGATGAGGCAGCCGCCGCCCGGCTTAGTGCAGGCGTAAAACTGCCGGAAGGCGGTCAAGAGGAGGTCATCATTCAACAAGTGCGGCACCGAATTGTCGCAAGAGATGACCACATCGAATTGACGTTGGTGGTGTGTGTACGCCTGGCGCATGTCGGCCACCGACCAATCGATTTTCAGCCGCCGTCTGAGCGATTCAGCTTTGGCGCGCTCGATCTCCGCCGCCGATAGATCGGAGGCAACGACCTGATAGCCTAGTTGGGCCAAGCCGATAGCCTGGGTGCCGATGCCGCACGACACATCGAGAATCGTTTGGGCTTGGACGCCCAAAAACTCCTCGATTAGGCTGTTGAGTTGGTCAGCTTGCCGCTGGATGCTAGCCTCCCAATCGGCAAAAATCAGATGGTAAAATGGCGACAATTGATTGTAAAAGTCACTCGTACTCATGACCTATCGCTTTAAACGCGTTGCCAAATAGATGCCCGATACAATTAGCATAATGCCCAGACCATGAAACCAATACAGCCGCTCGCCCAGAAACACCATTGCCATCAGGCTGCCGAAAATCGGCATGAGATGGATAAAAAGGCCGGCCCGATTGGCGCCCATCAACTCGACGCCTCGATTGAAAAAAAGATAGGACAAAATGCTGGGAAAGATAGCCACGTATAGGACTGATAACGCCGTGACGGTATCAAAGTGCATCACCCGGCCCGACAAATTCTCCCATACATAAAACGGGGCTAGGCAAAGCGTGCCTACAATGAAGGTACTGGCCAAAAAACTGAGAGGGTGGAGGCCGGGCCGCCGGCGCAGCAGCGATGAATAAGCCGCATAGCCAAAAACAGCCACCATAATCAGCACATCGCCGAAATTGAGCGATAACCCCAGCAGCATGGCCACATTCCCCTGAGCCACAATCGCCAGAGCGCCGATCAACGACAGGCCGATACCAACCGCCTGCACGGCGGTCACACGCTCTCGAAAAAACAGATAAGACATCAAAACGATCACCACCGGCATGCTCGATTGCATCAGCAGGGCATTGAGGGCCGTGGTATATTGCAGGCCGGTGTAAACCAGCGTGTTGAAGGTTGTCACCCCCAGAATGGCCAGCACCACGATAATTTTCCAGTGGCGCACCAAAATGGCCCTATCCCGCTTGAGATAGGGCC
>JAGRCC010000716.1 GCA_020433785.1 Anaerolineae bacterium | reverse complement strand
GGCAGGAATTTTCATAACCCCTTTTTACATCGATTTGTACCCCGCGTACCTTCCCCCTTATTCAACGTCATTTGGGGGTTGCTCAACTTTTGTTTATCAATTTTTATCTTATCTTGGGCGAGGCAAATTGACGTGAATCAAGATACTTTACTATTTGGTATGGGCTTTGCTTTTGCTGCAATTGGATTGTCAATTTTTTTCAATCGGTAGAATTTAGGAGCAGGGGAGAGACTTATCCTTTATTACAGGACTTACGCAAATTGTCAATGAATCAGCATCCAAGGAATGAAAAATCAATAACTTCCCCATTTTGGTGGGCAGTTATTGGTGATTAGTCATTGGTAAATGGTGTAAAGATGGAAAATTCTTTTCCAGCTACGAAGAGGCGTCGGGCGTTCGTCGTATTTCCGAGGAGGTGAAATTAATGCGATCATTAATTGTCGGTAGCGGCATTGGCGGGTTAACTACAGCCCTTCAACTCCATCGGTTGGGTCTTGAGGTGCTGATCTTCGAGTCGGTTCACCAGATCAAGCCGCTGGGGGCTGGCATTAACTTGTTACCTCATGGGGCTAAAGCTTTGATCGAACTTGGCCTGGGCGAAAGATTGACCGCGACGGGCATTCAGACGCGGGAGATAAAATATTTGACCAAGTATGGCCAGGAAATTTATGGCGACTCGCGTGGTTTGTATGCCGGTTTCAAGTGGCCGCAGGTCTCTATCCACCGGGGACATTTGCAGTTCCTTTTACTTGACGCGGTTTTAGAACGACTGGGGCCGGAGTGCTTATTGACCGGGCATCATCTGGTTTCATTTGAACAAACTACCGAGTCCGTCACCGCCCATTTTGTTGACAAAACCACGGGCCGGCCGCTCGATTCCTATACAGGTGACCTGCTCGTCGCGGCGGATGGCATCCATTCCGTCGCCCGGCGGCAGTTATATCCCGATGAAGGCCCGGCCCATTTTTCGGGGGTGATGATGTGGCGCGGTGTAGCTGAGACCGAGCCTTTTCTGGACGGCGAGACTATGATCATCGCCGGCAATTTCAAGCATAAAGCTGTGGTCTACCCCATCTCCAACGAACTGCGCCAGCAAGGCCGATCATTGACCAACTGGGTCATGGAGATCCGTGTGGGCGGAGACCGGGCCCCTGAGATTGAAGATTGGAACCGCCGGGGCGACCTAAGTGAGTTTCTATATGCCTATCGGGCCTGGACCTTTGATTTCATCGACATTCCCGCTATCTTGCACGCGACGAAAGTCATCTTACGCTACCCTATGGTTGATCGCGACCCCCTACCCCGCTGGAGTTTTGGTCGGGCAACGCTTCTGGGGGATGCGGCCCACCCGATGTATCCGATGGGCGCGAACGGGGCGTCGCAGGCCATTCTCGATGCTGTGGCCTTAGCCGAGGCACTTCAAAACCATGAAGCGGATATCGAAGCCGCCTTACGGATCTACGAGCGGACCCGGTTGGGGCCGACCTCGGACGTTGTTAATAGCAACCGGCAGTACGGCCCGGAGGCCATCCTACAAATTGTCGAGGACCGTATGACCTCACCTGACGACCGAGTCGAAGACGTCATCACCCGCGCCGAGATCGACCAAATTACTCTGGGTTATCGCAAAATAGCCGGCTTTGATGTGGAGGATTTGAACCGTTCGTGATTTTTCAGCCAAACAAATTAATTCGCTCGAATTGCTACACCTACATCTTTATCCCAAAAGCCTTCGCTTCTTTCTTAGCCCAATCAGGGATGGGTGTCGGCGCAGCGACGGGCGGCAGCTTGGCCAAATTTTCGGGTGATGGGTCGAAATTCAACGACCGGCTCAACCCTTCGACCACGGTCTTGAGGACGGTAATGCGGGCGTACCCTTTATCATTGCCGGGGACGACCGTCCAGGGGGCGTACTCGGTCGAGGTCTTGGCGATCATATCTTCTACCGCCGCCTCGTATTCATCCCATTTTTTGCGATTGCGCCAATCTTCTTCGGTCAATTTCCAGGATTTTTGCGGGGTCATGCGGCGGCTTTCAAAGCGGGCCAACTGTTCATCTTTGCTGATATGAACCCAAAACTTAAAGATAATCGTACCAAAATCGACCAACTGCTTTTCGAATTCATTAATCTCGCCATAGGCGCGCTGCCACTCTTTGGCGTTGCAAAAGCCCTCGACCCGCTCGACTAAGACCCGGCCGTACCAGGTTCGATCAAAGATGCCAATCTCCCCCTGGATCGGTAATCGACGCCAAAAGCGATAGAGATAGTGCCGGGCCGCGTCATCCCCTGTCGGCGCAGCGATAGCGTGAACCTCATAGCTGCGCGGATCGAGGCGGGCGGTCAGGCGTTTAATGGCCCCACCCTTACCGGCGGCATCCCACCCTTCAAAAACCATCACCACCGGCCGCTGCTGGCGATACACCTCAAAACCTAAGGCCCGCACCTCGGTTTGATATTTATCCAATGCCTGCTTGTATTCTTTCCGTTTGAGTTTTTTTGAGAGATCAATGGTTTCTAACATGGTGTCTCGCCCTAGGCCTTTTTACTCTTTTTTTTCTTTTTTTTATCTGTTTTCTTCTGGCTGATGGCGGCTGCCTCTTCCAAATCGTCCAGGGTTAGCCACGGCGTGGGGGTCACATCGAGCACCGCTTCCAGCCGATTGATAATCGCCTTGAAGACGGCGTAAAAGCGGTAGTTCTGATCGGTGGCGGGAATGGCCGACCACGGTGCATGGGCCGTGTTGGTTTTGGCCATCATCTCCTCAGCCGCGGCCAGATAGTCGTCATAGCGGCGATGCTGCTCCCACTCCTCGGCCGTCACCTGCCAGGCTTGGGCTGGGTCTTTGGTCAAGCGGATAAACCGGCGCAGTTGCTCTTCAGGGGAGATGTGCAACCATAATTTGATAAAAATCGTGCCATCATCGGCCAATAACCGTTCAAAGTCGTTGAT
>JAGRCC010000715.1 GCA_020433785.1 Anaerolineae bacterium | reverse complement strand
CGCCTGTAGCGTCTTTAGCGTTAAACAAATCAGCCAAGAACCGCTTCATAATTTTTGCGAAACTGAGGTGGGGGGGAGCCGTTGGTTGGTTTGCGGCCTAAGCCGAGTAGGGCGGGCGGAATAAGATGACCGGTTGAGGTTGATAGTCCTATTGTACCCGCAGACCACTCAAAATGACAAGAGACTAAGTTTATTGCGTAGTGGATAGTGCGTAAAAAATTGTAATACCGCCGGAAGTAACAGTTGCTTGTAGAACATCCCTACCGGAGACGGTTTCAAATTACTGTGCATCACACCCACGTTGGTCAGCAAAACGACAATGATGTCGAGCTTATCCAACCAATACATCTGCGCCGAAAAACCTAGCGTCCCTCCACCGTGGCCAATGACCGCATAATCATGGTAGAAATTGTCAATCTTAAGGATACCTTGCATATACGTTTCCTCAGAATGACTCGATTCTTTTGGAGGATAGTATGTGAAGAATTCCTGCTGCATCGCGGGATTAAGAAGCTCACCATTACGGATGGCCTGAGCCCAACGTACCAGGTCACTCGCGGAAGAGACCATTCCCCCTGCCGCCCACTCGGATGAAAGGTTCGCCGCTGTCGACTCAACAAGATAAGGTCTAATTTCTGGAAATCCTTGATGGATGCCCGCATCCTCAACAAATTTCGGGGTAGCATAGTGATAGTGGTGAACGTAACCACCAGGAATTGCTTCAAAGGACTCAAGATAGGTATGCTCAAGCCGGAGGGGTTGGAGAATTCGTTGTCGAAGTTCTGTCGCCAAATCATTGCCCGTGACCGCTTCAATAATTAGCCCCAGAATCGTATAGTTGGTATTGGAATAGGTATAGCCATGGCCAGGCTCGTGGTCCGCTGGCACGTATTTTTGCCTGACGTATTCAAGGGTTTCCGTCTTATCCCAGACCTTCCCCAGCTCCATCTGATCACCGCGTCCTTGGCGAATCCACGCTTCTTGGAACTCCCAGGTTGGAATTCCGCTTTGGTGGTTTAGAAGTTGACGCAATGATGCTTTATCTGTGTTGGCTACATCTTTTACAATCTCTAGATCAAGATAGTCAACGGGGCTTTGGTTTAGGTCAAGCCGGCCCTCCTCGGCTAATTGAAGTATGACTCTGGCGACAAACGTTTTGGTGATACTCCCCACCCCAAACCTATCATCCCTTTTCACAGGCTCCTTGCGAAGGATGTCACGATATCCGGCAGTTCCCGCCCAGACAAAATTCTCAGGCGTGCCAATAGCGACGGAGAGACCAGGAATACCCATTACAACGCCTTGGATGAGGGCGTTCAATAGCACCTCGTCGCCATCCACCCCCTGTATCGCATCGCTTGAGAAAACAGAATTACCTAAGGATTTCATCATAAATCTCATTAAATCAGTTGACAGGAATCGTGCGGGCTAATGCCCAAAATTCAGAAAGTCAAAGTGCCCCAAACACCTTCGCTAAACGGCGAGTCCTGGCGCAGTTGCTGGTTGTTGGAGAATAAGCCGGATGGAGCAAGCGACGTGAACTGATCGGTCGAGGTCGATAGCGCTATTGTACCCGCAGACCACTCAAAATGACAAGAGACTAGAGTGGCGCCGAATTACAAAAGGTCGAAAGGCACACCCCTGAGCCCAGTCTTGGTGAATTCACCAACGTGAACACCAACGACGTCGACTCGATTGCCACGTCCGGTGGTATGCGCCAGGTCCGTGGTCGCCGCTTGAAGTTTGACGCGACTGACCCTAACCAAGGCATCTTCTTCATCAACGGCACGGAAACCCGGGTCACGGTTGTGGGCAAGAACACCGCCAGCGAGCTGATGTTCCTCATCCCCAACTTGGAACCGGGCCAATATGCCTTAGAAGTGCGCAGCCTGTTTGGTCAAGAGCAGCGCAGCGGCCGGCTGGATACCCTGCTGACCGTTTAACGCTCACCCTTACTGCCCCGGATAGGATAAACAACACATTAAAAAGCAGAGCCACAATGGGCTCTGCTTTTTTTTGCCAAAAGTAATATGGCCAACCGATTACACTCTGCCCCAACGGTTTCCTTCACCTGCCGTCAGGTCAGGGGCATGCTATGTTAGGCAGCAGTTTTGCAATGAACTGCCTTTTATTCGCATTGTTTGTTGTAGATTTATGATTACCACCCTGGCGTATTACAGGTTTCAAGGCCCCCGCTCTGCAGGCCGTCCTGAAGCGCCAACTGCCGTTGCTCAGACGAACCATGGGTCCACGACTCGGGTGAGACGTAGCCCTGTGTCGCGCTCTGGATGCGGTCGTCACCCACAGAAGCTGCGGCGTCCATAGCTTGGATGATATCCTGATTTGTCACTTGAGCCAGAAAACCGGTAGCAGTAGCGTGGTGTATCCAGACACCAGCCAGGCAATCAGCCTGGAGTTCCGTCTCGACTGCGTCGCTTTGCGGACCTGTATTATTTGAGGTGTTCGAGAGGGCGCCAAGCAGGTCTTGTATGTGATGGCCGTACTCATGAGCAAGCACATACGCTTCAGCAAACGCTCCACCCTGAGCGCCAAAGCGTGCTTGGAGTTCATTAAAGAAGTCGAGATCGAGATAGACTTTCTCGTCTCTCGGACAGTAGAACGGTCCTACCGCAGCGCTAGCATATCCGCAAGCAGCTTCTGTTGCACCACTATAAAGCACGGTATCAGCCTGCCTATACTGGGCGCCACCGCGTGCAAATTCATCGGTCCAAAAAGCTTGGATGCTATTAACGAAGCCCACGATGCGACAGTCTTCGCGAGCATTTGCATCGGCTCCCGCTTGGCATTCCGATTGTAAGTCCGCGCCTGCCATCTCAGTTGCAGATGGTTGCGGTCCAGTCTCGGCAGGCGCTAGGCCAGTAAGGTCCACGCCAAAGAGCAGGGATGCAACCACAAGCAGCAGGGTTAGTCCACCACCACCTACAGCGACTGCTTTGCCTACTCCGCGGCCACGCCGATCCTCCACCTGAGTAGGGTCCAAACGAGCTCTCTTATTAAATGACATTATACTATCCTCTATTTTAAGCCTTTTGAAAGAGTTTAGGGCTTACGCAGTTCGTAGAACAATTTGCTAAATGTTCGTGTTTTTGGGCCAAACAAGAGGCACAAATTGGCCATTCGTGCTACAAAACGCCTGATGTCGCGTCAACTGCCTAAGTGCCTGTAAGTGACTGTCACCTTTTGAACGGCGTAACACCTAATTGAATGAGTCCAAATCGAGAAAGCCAGGTAACCATCTCTAATTACTTTAAGTATACCTTGATTGGTCTAAGCCCGATATACTCATCTGAGTAGTATAAGGCGGCGATATGGGCTATTTGTCACTCGCCCGATGCGGTGATTTAACTATAAAGCATAGTGACCCGTTCAAGTTGCCGAAAATGAACGTCCGTTTTAGCCCCAACAACTCGATTTATCGCGTCTAAGTGACTGTCACCTGGTTCGATACACCCCCTGATGGATGCCCGATAAAGACATTCGGGCATGACAGGCAATTTCCGCAAAAGTTCTGCTTTCAAACTAATCTCAGTATAGAAGGCTATATTCGAGAAATATAGGTGTCTCGTGCTGTCGGGAAAGGTGAATTCGGGAAATAGTCGTCCCTCCCGCTGCCGGGGCCGGTCAATCCGCGAAATGGAGGTGTCCCGCCTTGTCGGAGCAGGTAAATCTGCGAAATTGAGGTGTCGTGACAAGTCGGGAAGGGGTGAATTTGGTGTAAAGGGGGCCATGTTTGTTGTCATTAATGCATGTTACGTTGGAAAACTTAAATCAGAGTTGTCGTTAATGCATGTTACGTTGGAAAACTTAAATCAGAGTTGTCGTTAATGCATGTTACGTTGGAAAACTTAGATCAGAGTTGTCGTGCATGCACGTTACGTTGGAAAATTGAAGCCGGAGTTGTCACGAAAGGTGTTTTACAGGGGAAACAAAGGGTTTGTCGTTAAAAGCACGTCGATTACGGTGGTTGCCGCTGATACCACGGTCTACTGGCAGCCCACCAGTAGGCGGGGGCATAGAATAAGGGGCTTGAATGCTGGTAAATCCAGCTTCCAGGAAGGTTTTACTCCCAACTACGTAAGTCATA
>JAGRCC010000714.1 GCA_020433785.1 Anaerolineae bacterium | reverse complement strand
TAATTCGTTAGTTTTAATAGAGGCTCCCTCTGGTTTTCTGAAGGCGACTATAGTCACTAGTTCAGTTCGATAATTAGACAGAATTTACAAGATTGAGAAGATTTTTACTTGTTTTTATCTTTCAAATCTTGTTAATTCTGTCCATTTTACAAATCTTCGGACTGAGGTTAAGTACTCGCCGGCCCTCAGAAACCAAGAAGCCTCCATCTTTGAAAGTGAGGTTCCTATGTCCACAGCTGGCCGGTCGCGGGCAGTCCTGCAAACCTATCCCAACTGGTTTTATATTCCAGCAGCCATTGTATTCGGTCTGTTCTTCTTGGTGCCGACGGCGATGGCCTTCTATTACAGCCTGACCCGCTGGACACTGTTCGACGCAACGTTCATCGGATTCGACAACTACGTCACCTTCTTGACCGATCCCTCGCTCAAGTCGGGGCTGATCAATACGCTCATTTATGCAGTCATAACCAGCGGTCTCAAAGTCATTATCTCGCTTCCGCTGGCAATGCTGCTCTCCTCAAACATCCGCTTCAAGAGCTTTTACCGGAGTCTCACCTTTTTTCCGGTTCTGGTCAGCACCGTTGCCGTCGGCATCACCTTCTCGATGCTCATGCAGCCGTCTACGGGCCTTATCAACCTGGCTCTCGGCGCTATCGGGCTGCCGCAGCCGGACTGGCTGGGGAACCCCGACCTGGCACTTTATTCGGTTGCATTGGTCGATGTTTGGAAGGGCGTCGGCATCGCCACGGTGATATTTATGGCGGGTATCTTATCGATCCCTGAGGATTATTTTGAAGCGGCACGGCTTGAAGGTGGCCTGTGGGTCAAGTTTCGCTACGTCATCCTGCCCCTGGCTCGCAACGCCACCTTTACCGTCATCCTGCTGTCGTTTATCGGCGGGCTGCGGACCTTCGATTTAATTTGGGCGATGACTCGCGGCGGCCCCGGCTTTGCCTCCGATGTCCTGACCTCGGTCATTTACAAACAGTATCAGGCTGGGTTTTATGGCCTATCAACCGCCGGCAACGTCGTTCTCTTCATCATCGTCACCATCATCGTCTATCCGCTCATGTGGACCTTCAATCGCCAGGAGCTCGAACTATGAGAATTCAAAAAGCCATTCGAGGCGTCTTAATAGACGCTATCCTGCTCATCATCTTCGGCATTATCTTTGTCGTGCCGTTTTTATTTATCTTGCTGAATGCGGCCAAGTCACGCGAAGAAGCCACCCTGTTGCAGTTCAGTTGGCCCAGCGAGTTTCACCTATGGGCAAACCTTCGTGAAGTGATGACCTATGGCGACAACCGCATGGTTCTGGCCTTGTGGAACAGCACGCTGCTGACGGTCGGCTCGGTAACGCTGATTGTCTTGTTATCCGCGCTCGTTGCCTTTGTTATGCAGCGCCGCAGCGACCGGCTGGCCTCGGTAGTTGGTTCGTTTATGCTGGCCGGACTGGTTATCCCACCGGCCGTCGTCCCAACGGTCTTCTTGTTGCAGTGGATTGGCCTTTACAAGACGCTCATTGGCATGATCATGGTGAATGTGGCCTACACCATGCCCTTTGCCATCCTTATTTTTCGGGCGTTTATGGGCAACATCCCCCGCGAGCTTGACGAAGCCGCCCTTATCGACGGCGCGTCTCCGCTGCGCGTCTTCTTCTCGATTATTCTACCGCTGCTGCAACCGGCCATTGTGACGGTGATCGTTACCACCTCGGTTACTATCTTCAACGACTTTGTCGGGCCACTCTACTTCCTGCCCGGCCAGGAAAACGTCACCGCGCCGCTCACACTGTTTACCTTCATTAGCCAGTTCAGCTCTCAGTACAATCTCCTCTTCGCCGATGTGGTGGTCATGACGATTATCCCGCTCATCGTGTTCATCTTCTTCCAGCGGCAGCTTATGTCGGGCATGACGAAGGGAGCGATTAAGGGCTAAAAGCTTATTGTAACCAAATTTAATAGTTCAGTCGTAGACGTTGTATCAAAGTCTAAGGCTAAGGCTGAGGCTAAGCAAGATAAAATTCAGGTTAAGCCAGCGCCACATAGAGAAACAGATTCGTTCTTTGCTTTTTTCTTAGCCTTCGCCTCAGCCTTAGCCTGATTTACACGCATCGTCTTGCGGCTGAAATGTTCCAACAACCAAACCATAGAAAGTATCATCATGTCTACAACGACCATTTCAAACCTAACATGCGAATATCAAACCAATCCTTTGGGGATTGATGTGCTTCAGCCTCGATTAAGCTGGCAGATGCAAAGCGACCAACGCAATGCGTACCAAACCGCCTACCAAATCTTTGTCGCCCCCTCAGAAGCAGCTTTAGAAAGTGGCCAAAACCTGTTGTGGGACAGCGGCAGAGTCGAAACCGATCAATCCACCCTGGTGCCGTATCAGGGTTCGGCGCTCGATGCCGGACAGCGTGTCTACTGGCAAGTTCGAGTCTGGAACGAAGCCGGGCAGGCGAGCGACAGCCCCTCCGCCTGGTGGGAAATGGGCCTGCTCGACAGCAGCAACTGGCAAGCCGATTGGATTACGCCCGCTTGGGACGAAGACACCAGCCGCCCCAACCCGGCGCCCATGCTGCGCCGAGGCTTTAGCGCGGACAGCGACCTTGTTGCCGCCCGTATTTACGCCACCAGCCTGGGTCTGTACGAACTGCGATTGAACGGTCAGCGCGTGGGCGATGCCGTACTGACTCCCGGTTGGACCAGCTATGACAACATCCTGCAATACCAAACCTACGATGTCACCGATCTACTGCGCGAAGGCGACAATGTGTTAGGCGCAATACTGGGCGATGGCTGGTATCGCGGCTATATGGGCTTCACCCGTGAGCGCAACATGTACGGCGACCACCTGGCGCTCCTGTTGCAGCTACACCTAACCTACGCCGATGGCCGCACCGAGATTGTCAGCAGCGACGAACAGTGGCAAGCCACGTGCAGCCCTATCCTCATGTCAGACATCTACATGG
>JAGRCC010000057.1 GCA_020433785.1 Anaerolineae bacterium | reverse complement strand
CGTCTACTTTTTCGGGGGAACTTCACTGGAGCCATTTTAATCGACGGTGTGGCTCAAAATCGGTACATCACCATAAAGTTCGCGTCGATGCCTTTAAAGAACAAAACACTGACCAAAAATGAACCGATCTGTCCTCCATCGCCCGTGCATGAACAAAATTTGGCGTGATCAATCCTACTTCGACGTGAATATGTTCTCAAAAAACGTGAAGATGTCCTCAAAAATTGGAAGATGTCATCAAAAATTGTGAAGATGTCATGAAAAATTGGGAAACATGCAACTTTTGTTTGAAACATTCATTCAGAATTTGAAAGCTTAAAAAAGAATTGGAAGATGTCATGCAGAATTGGGAAATGTGCATTTTTTATTTGAAAAATTAAAAAGGAATTGGAAGATGTCGTCAAAAATTGTGAAGATGTCATGAAAAATTGGGAAATATGCAACTTTTGTTTGAAACATTCATTCAAAATTTGAAAATTAAAAAAGAATTGGAAGACTTGCCGCAGAATTTGAAAAATTAAAAAAGAATTGGAAAAGTTGAAATCCGAGCGCGCGAAAGCCCATCTCGAAATAACCAACATCATCGAAGATAAATTAAAAAAAGCTCAAGGTCGCCGACCTTGAGCTTTTTTACAAACCAGCTTACTGTCATTTTGAACATTAACGCTCGACCAGAGCCACCTTTTTGTTGTACCAATTCAGGAAGGTGGAAATGGATAGACTAATCGTCAAATATGATACCATGAAAATGATAATCACTTGAACCGCAAAACCGGATTGGTTAAGCACCGTATTACCGACACTGACCAAGTCAGGATAGCCGATAGCCACCGCCAAACTGGAGTTTTTGGTTAAGTTGAGATATTGGCTGGTCATGGGGGGAATAATCACGCGCATGGCCTGGGGTAAAACAATCAGGCGTAATCGCTGGACTTCATTAAGTCCTAATGCCCGGGCTGCTTCGGTTTGGCCTTTGGACACGGCCAGAATACCGGCTCGGACAATTTCAGCCGCATAGGAACCGGTGTAGATAACCAGACCAATCAACAGTGCCGCAAATTCCGGAGATAATTTAACTCCGCCCTGAATATTAAATCCGGCTGGGGCCGGTGTATTCATCACCAATGGCGGCACAGACACCCTTTGAATCTCGTGGGCGTCTGGGGATTCTAGAATCGTTCGTTCGGCGGCCAATTCGGCCTGGGTGCCGGCCAGTAAATCACAATCACCGGCGGCATAAGCGCTGCCGGCCTGGCGCATACTATCGGAGCCGTTCACATCAACCGGAATATTACGCCGTCGAAGCTGGCTGGCCGCATTGATTTCGGCGGCGCTACCCTCTATGGCGCACAGTCTAACCGCACCATCGTTAAGAATATTCAGCCGGGTTTCGACGATGTCTACCTCTGCATCTGTTAGAGTCCCTGAGTCTAGTAAGGATCTTAACTCCGCTTGATAGGCCGCAATACTGGCGGTGGAGTTTAGGCCATTTACCGTATTCGCGCTCAGCCCTGACTCTCTAAGCGCCGTGGTATCCAAGCTGGCCAGATAGACATCTTCAAAATCATCAAATCCCTCGATGCCGCTGGCGTTACTGACCATAATGGCCTGATCGCTCACAAATGCGGTTGTAACCAGCCAACCAATAAACACTACAATGAGAAACGCAAAAACAGCGGTCCCCAACTTATTTCGTGGCTCGCCTGATTGCTCTTCCTGACGGCTCTGAATGGTCCATAGCAGCATAACCAAAATAACGCCCAAAATAATGAAGGCCAACCAAATAGGAAAACCGGTGGTGGCCGTTAAGCCGGGAATGGCAATGCCTCGATTATTAAGATAAATCGGCAAACCAAAAAATTGGGCGCTGTCTCGGACGGCGGGAAGTTTTAGAATGACGGCGAAATAGATAAAGAACAGTATAACCAAAAGGGGAATGTTTCGCACAATTTCAATATAGACGGTGGCAATGCGACTGATCAACCAGTTGTTCGACAGGCGGGCAATACCGACGACGATGCCTAAAAGTGTGGTGAGGACAATTCCAATTAAGGAAACCCGAATCGTATTGACCACACCCACCCACAGCGCCCGCCCGAACGTATCGGTGGCTTCGTATTCAATACCCTCCGCAATATCAAAGGAAGCGGTGCTGTTAAGAAAATCAAAGCCTACCTGTAAGCCTTGATTTTCGGCATTTTCGATAAAGTTGCTGATAAGCCAGGCGAAGAAAATAATCACCAGCATCGTGACTATAATTTGTCCGATTATGCCTAGAATGCGAACATCTCGCCAAAAAGGAATGGATGCTTCTTGCTTAATGTTTGGGGACGTTGATGCCATTCTATCTCCTCATCCTGTTTATGACTAAAAATACAGCCCGGCACTGCTGCCGGGCTGTATTTACCCAATAAATTTTAACGGAACGGCATTGAGTACATTAGGCCGCCTTCAGTCCATAACGCGTTCTGTGCGCGTTCTAACTTGAAGACGGTATCAGGTCCAAGATGGCGCTCATAAATTTCGCCGTAGTTGCCCACTTGGCTGATGACTTTGACCATAAAGTCATTGTCAAGGCCCAAACCTTGGCCTAAGTCACCTTCAACCCCCAACAGGTTGCGGATGACGGGATCTTCGCTGGTGGAAGCCATTTCTTCAACATTGGCTGAGGTGATGCCCAACTCTTCGGCTTCAATCAGGCCAAACGTGACCCACTTGACAATATCAAACCACTGATCATCTCCGTGGCGAACCACCGGAGCCAGCGGCTCTTTCGACATCGTTTCTTCTAAAATGACGTGAGCGTCCGGATCAGGTAACTGCGTTCGTGAAGAAACCAGACCGGATTTGTCGGTGGTGAAGCCATCGCAGCGACCTTCGGCGTAAGCGGCCAAAGTGGCCGGTTGGTCGGCCAAAACGACCGGCTCATAGTTTACGTCCAGAGCACGCATCACATCGGCCAGGTTTCGTTCAGTGGTGGTCCCTTGCTGCACGCAAACGGTAGCCCCGTCTAGGTCGGCCAGGGATTCGATGCCGGAGTCGGTCCGAACCATCATCCCTTGCCCATCATAGAAGTTAACGGGGGCAAAGTTGAAGCCCAAGGACGTGTCGCGGCTAATCGTCCAGGTCGTGTTGCGAACCAAGACGTCAACTTCACCGGCTTGCAGTACCGGAAAGCGGTCGGTCCCGGTCAGGGCTCGAACTTCGAGCGCTTCAGCGTCGCCCAAAACGGCGGCGGCAATGGCCTTGCAGAAATCAATATCAAAGCCGGCAAATTCATTGGTATCGGGATCAAGATAACCAAAACCGGGTACGCTCGCATTCCCACCGCAATTCAGCACGCCGCGATCTTTGACAATGGACAGGGTGCTTCCGCCAGCTTGAGCCGCCGGGGCCGCCGTTTCTTCAGTCGTTACTTCGGCAGCAGTCTCTTCGGTGGCTTCAGCCATCGCTTCTTCGGTGGCAGCGCCTTCTTCAACTTCAGTGGCCACTTCAACTTCATCCGCCACTTCTTCAGTCACGACTTTTTCTACTTCAACGGTGACGACTTTTTCGACCACGGGGGCGCCCCCACAGGCCGACAAAAAAAGGCTTAATCCTAGCAGCAAAATAGTTGAAATTACTACATTCTTCTTCATGCGTATTTGACTTCTCCTCTTTAATTATTTGAATGATTTACTCTGAAAATTACAATCGAAAAACTCAACAAAACTTGGGTAAGATTTGCTAGTTCGTCTCCTCCTTTCTGAGTTTGAGCCGGCATCGTGGCCATTCATGTCACAAGAAGTCGACATTGATTTGTGGGAAAGAATTTTTAAAGCGTGGTCTTGAGGTTTGAAGACTTAGCAACAAATTTGGCCGATTATAGCAGTAAATGGGAAATCGGTCAACTAAGCGAGTTATGCGCCCATAAAAACAGTTGTGTGCCTGTTGTGCCGTATGATATAATGTCCATGATATTTATTTACTCAAAAGATATGGCTGGAGCAAAATTTTGACCGAAAAACGTGGCACCCTGGCTAAACGCATTCCGTCCAATCAGCTCGCCCTGGCGCTCAACAAAGCCGCCTCATTAATGAAGGCCAAACGCAAGCAAGTTATGACGGCTGAAATGCTGCTCAAGGCTTTCTTAGAGTTGCCCCATACAGAAGCTTATCAACTCCTACAAACCTTCAGCCGTGAGCGTGGGTTTGATTGGAATAACCTGGTCTATGATGTCGAGCGAACGGCGAGCGAACGGCAGGTTCGGGATGAACGATTTGATTTTGTCGCCGAGCGTGGCGAGCGGGTTCCCCTTAGCGATGAAGTTCTCACGGTTGTCGATGAGGGCCTCAGCTTAGCCGAATCGCAGGGCAAAAAGCAGTGTAACACGGCTCACGCGCTGGCCATTATGTCTAAGATCAAGGTCGGTACGCATTGGCTGCTGACGAAACGGGGCATCACCTATCAGGCCATCCTCGAAACAATGGCCAGCCCGTCGGTGGTGGTCGATGGTCTAAACTTTGTCGATTTGGTGGCCAAAGCCAAAAGCGGCAGTTTGGGGCCCATCTATCTACGTACGGATTTGCTGGCTAATTTAACCAATTTACTGTCGATGACCGTCAACCGCCACCTCATCTTACTTGGCCCGACCGGGGTTGGTAAGCGCTCGCTGGTTTTGGGGCTGGCAAAACGACTGGCGCAAAACCAGGGGCCGACCGGCGTCAAATCCGTCATTCAACTCAACGAGCAAGCGCTGGTCGACGACGATTACGCGGTACTGCAAGCCGGTTTAGCGGCGGCCAAGAACGGCGTTCTATTTCTGCCCGATATCATTCGCTTTTTCAACGGCGGCTCTCAATTGGCGTTTAACGAGCTGCAAAAAGCCTTATTAGGTAACGACCTGGCCATCATCGGCACCGCCACCGACGATCAGTTCGCGAAATTATCGAAATTGAATTTGGTAACCGATCGCACCCATCCTTTCAAGGTGCCGCCGGCCACCGTGACCGAAACCACCGAAATTCTCAAGACTTTAGGCCCGGCCTTCGAAGCCGACTATAAAATCAAAATTACACCCGAAAGCCTAACGGAAACAGCCCGGCTGGCCGGTCGATACTACACGGTCGAGCCACTGCCCGGCGCCGCGGTCCACCTGCTCCATCGAGCCTGCGCCCAATTAAAGGTTGACGTTGAAGTCGACTCAGGCGGGCAGGTGGCGCAGGACGGCCGGCTCGATGTGGACGACGTGATGCGGGCCGCCAGCCGGCTGACCGGCATCCCCATCGCCAGCATGCAGGCCGATGAGCGCGAACGATACAAAAACATGGCTGATCACATCCACAAACGGATCATCGGCCAGAATGAAGCGGTTGAGGCGTTAAGCCGGGCCGTTAAAATGGCCCGGGTCGGTTTGAAAGACCCCAAACGGCCCATCGGCTCATTTATGTTTCTGGGGCCGACCGGGGTCGGTAAAACGGAGCTGGCCAAAGCCCTGGCCGAATTTATGTTTGGCACGGAAGATGCCCTCATCACCCTGGATATGAGCGAATATATGGAATCCTCAGCCGTCAACCGGCTGATCGGATCGCCGCCGGGCTATGTCGGCTACGAAGCCGGCGGGCAGCTAACCGATGCTGTTCGCGAGCGGCCGTACAGCGTAGTCCTGTTTGATGAAATTGAAAAAGCCGATGTCAAAGTCTTCGACGTTTTGCTGCAAGTTTTGGACGAAGGCCGTCTAACCGACGGCAAAGGCACCACGGTCAGTTTCAGCGAGTGCGTCATTTTGATGACCAGTAACATCGGCGGGCGCTTCTTGGCGGATCCGTCTCTGGCTGAAGCTTTCGCTCGCGAGGCTGCCGAAGAAGCCGTCAAAGAGCATTTTCGGCCCGAATTTTTGAATCGTCTCGACGATATCATCTTCTTCCACCTGCTCACTGACGACAATCTACGTGATATTATGGATTTGTTGCTGAAAAATGAGAAGCGGCTGGTGGCCGAGCGTGATTTGACCTTGGACATTTCCGAAGCGGCTAAAACTTGGCTGTTGGAACAAAATGATCGGCCGGAGTGGGGCGCCCGGCCGCTGCGCCGGATTATTCAGAAACATCTGCGTGAACCCTTAGCCGATTTTCTCTTGGAGGAAAACCCGCCTCCGGGCACGGTTCTAAAAGTCCAAAAACAGAAAAACGGCGGGCTGAAATTTGTCCAATCGAAATCTAAAAGCTAGTCTGTTGGCTAGTTTGTTAGATGGCTAGAAATCAGCAACCTACTAACCAACCAACCAACCAACCAACCAACAAACTAACTAACCAACCATAGAGAGGAGGGGAGAGATTAGGAGTTAGGACGATTATTATCATTCAGATCCTCACCAACCCATCTCTCTCAAATTCAAGGAGCTAGACAATGGA
>JAGRCC010000713.1:3664-5304 GCA_020433785.1 Anaerolineae bacterium | reverse complement strand
AGGGAGAGGAGAGTCGCGCTAGCGACGGGGTGAGGGCTAAAGATTTTCATTCTCGTTTGAAAATAATGATCTGGAGCGTCAAAGTTTACTTTGACCGTACCATGAATGACAAAGCCAGCTTTGTCGCTCCATTATATTTTAACGCTGAAGCTCGGCCAGCAGCGCGGTGGCTTGGTCTACGTGAGTCTGATCGTGGGTCACCATAAAGCGCTCGATAAAATCGAGTAGGGTTTGCGGACCGGCCACGACGTGATCCCCCTCAAGCTGTAAATCATCGTCATCCATATCCGTTAAGATCTCCACCATCTGCTGATGGCTGGCGATCAATTCCTCGCGCAGCGCATCAAACGAGCGTTGGTCGCCGGCGTTGATACTTTGCAGCCGGTCCGCGTGTTCGACCGTTCGTCCCATTTTGGTACCGGGATTGTTCAATACCTTCTGCACCTCTCCCGCATAGTAGCGGCGCGCTTCGTTGATATGAGCCAAGATCACGGCGATCGACCACTCCGCGCCGGCCGGGCGCTGATAAATGGTGTCATCCCTAATAATCTGGTCTAGGAGATCTAAGAAAGCGCTTTGGCTTTGCTGCAGATCCGCCAATATCCCGGCGACAGTGCGCTTTTGGCCTATTCTTTCCGCTAGCGGGCTACCCGCCAAATCTTCTTGCGGCACCCATTCATATCGGGTTCGAGCTAATCTTTCGACTCGCAAAACCACCTGATCGGCCGGGTGGACTTCGTTTTCTCTGACCCACTCCGGTTCTTGATCATCCTCGCGGATTTTCACCCAACCGGACCGCTCTTCTTCGTGCAGCCATTTAACACTGACCCACGGACCATCCATGCTGCGTTGAATCTTAATGTGTGTCACGATCGCCTCGTTTTCTGTGCTATTTGGTCTCTATTTAGGTGACTGGCACTTTGGCTCAAATTGAGAATGTTGAGTGGAATACAACATTGCGGTTATCCCGATTAAGTGCCAGTCACCTCGTCTGCTGAATAAATACGACAATTAATTTTTGCGTTGGGGTAAATCAAGCATGATTTCGATTTTCTCCCGGTTCTTGATGATCTCCAGTTCCAGCATATCCATCAATTCATCACTATACTTCTGGTGCAAATAAGCCTGCATTTTTCTGATAACCGGTTCCCGATGATCTTGTTCGCTAAAAGCCTGGTGATCTTCACACCATTGATTGCAATGGGCGATTAAATCGTTTAGCAAGTCGAGGATACTTAAGTTCTCCAGGTTCTCATAAAAATCTTGAAAGGCGTCATCGGCGACACTCATCGGAATTTGCTCGTAATCATAATAATACGTTGTCATCGGCCGTCCTCTCTTTTACTTATCCAACATTTTTTGATAAACCACCGTCTCCAATAAGCGACAAAATCCTAGCTGCTGGTTGATGCGCCACATCGCGGCATTGCCGGCGTCATTCTCGGCGGCCAGACCGGCCAACCCTTGGGCCTGAGCGTGATCGATCAGTTTCAGTTTGAGGGCCAGTCCCAATTTTTGCCGGCGAAAATCGGGATCGACCGCGGTGTAGAACGTAAAAAGCCGATTCGCCGCCGTGTGAATATTGAGAGTCAGGCCCACAATGTGATTCTCAGCCGTAACAATCGCGAACGAATGCTCCC
>JAGRCC010000713.1:0-3640 GCA_020433785.1 Anaerolineae bacterium | reverse complement strand
TCGCGTTCGAGGCGGTTGGCGCTGACAGGAACATAGGTCCAATATTGGGGTTGATCGGGCCGCGTTCGGTTCCATATCGGCAGCAGCCGATCGGCCAGCCCTCGGCGCGGGAAGCGGTTGAGAGTGGTGAACCGTAGATTTTGCCGGGCGACGATCTGTTCCGGGTCATCCCACGCCCCGATATCAGCGGCAGTCGCGTCGAGTTCGCTATAGACAGTCCGGCCTATTTCTTGAAAACCACAACGGTCGGCAAACTGAAGGCCGGCCACCTGATGCGTATTGACCATCGTCAGCACGCGCCGAATTTTGCGGGCTTGTAATCGCTCAATCAACTGAGCGTAAACCTGTTGGCCCAACCCCTTTCGCCGATGTTCCGGCTTGATGATAATCCCCATAAACGCCAGATCAGGGTCGGTTTCCGCCAACGCATACCCGGCGCAGCCGGCCCATTCGTTTTTTACCTCCACCGACAACATCGCTCGGGGGACAATTTCGTAGGCGAGATCCCAAATGTGGGTAAAGGCATCGGTTAGGTAAGGCCAGGGTTTTTCGTTTTGGCGTAAAAGCTCAAATTGCTTGTATTCTTTCAACTCTAATGTTCTAATTTTTGGTAATGTCATACGGGCCGATAATCATCACGAGGTCAAGCTAAAAACCTACTCACCTGACCCGTTTGAACGTTTTGAACAACTTTGACTTTTTTTTCTCCAACCTGTAAGATATTTATCCCCCGTGAATGCTGAAGTTCAAATAAGTGACATTCTATCGTTTACCATCGTCAATTAATCAAGGGAGATTACTATGTCTATGCAACAGAGCATAACGATACTTTGTCCGGAATGTGGTACCGAATCAGATGTTGTGATTCAAGACATTGTTAATGGGCAGGATCTGGTCGCCAAAACGGCTTTTTTAGAAGAGCGGCTCAATGACGCCCAATGTGTTCGGTGCCACACGAACATCACGCCAACGGTTCCCATTTTGTATTACGATTTAGAAAAAGAGACGGCTTTTGTCTTAGCGCCGCCTGAGTCCAGTCTGGCCGATTCAACTCAGAACGAAACGATTCAGGTCTTAACGAATGTCTTAATAAACGATCTACCCGCTGGCCAGCGCAAACCTTATCTGTTCACCCCAACTCGCTTCGACTCTTTTGAACGGATGGTTGACGCTATCTTAGAGTCGGAGGGCATCACCGCCGAGGTGAGACAGCGCCAGGCCGAAAAAGTCCAATTAATCGAAACCTTTCTAACCAGCCCCGATGAAGCCACTTTCCAAAATAACATCGAGCAATATGATGCCGAACTTGATTATGACTTTTTCGAGCTGTTTACCGGCTATATTCAATCGGCCCAGATGGCCGGCGATGAGTCCAAAGCCCAGATGTTATTCGCGTTGCGCGAACATTTAGCCAAGTCGAGTTCTCAGGGGCAACTGGCCGTGGCTCAACTCGATGCCCAAATGAGCGCCGAAGTCGCCAAACGGCAGGAGCAACTGCTCGAGCAGCTCCGGGAAGCCAGAAACAACGAGCAGCGCGAGCGGCTGATTGCCGATAATTACGAGCTGCTCGACCTGACCTTTTTTGAACAGGTTGCCGCTAAAATCGACCAGGCGGCCCGCGCCGGCGACTCGGTGACGGCTAATACACTTAAAGCATTGAGAAGTAATATTTTATTCCTTAAGACTGAATATGAAAAGAAAACAAAAGCTGCTTTAGAAAAAGGTGAAGAACTTTTCAAACAAATCATCCAGTCTGACCAACCTGATCAAGTCCTCAAGAAAAACCTGGCCCAGATCGATGAGAGTTTCTTCTTTGTCTTAGGGACCAACATTGAGCGCGCCAGACAGCAGGGCCAAACGGAACCCGCTCAAGCCATGGAAAAGATCGGGCAGGTAGCCGTAACGCTCCTGCAACAACGTCAGACGTCAAAGTTGTGACGTTTTCTCAGCAGCTGTTGAGAAAATATTGTATGATCGTACCGTTTGCAAAACGTTTGCAGTTGGTCGCTCCCCATCCAGCGTCGGACCTGACAAGGTTACGAAATACGTTTGTGATGGCACATGGTTAGATTGGAACAAGTAACTATACAGCCGAGGAGAATTCCCTAATAGGCTGAGGCTAAGGTTGAGAAACAACAAACCAGTTTGTACAGGCTACATCTGGTTAAATAGGCGCCTTTGTCTTAGCCTCAGCCTTATTTTGCGTTGCACATCCCTGTGGCTAAATGATGGTATCGCTCGAGTAGCCAATCTCTAATCTCCCCGCGTCAATTACCACTTTCCCCTCAAATCCGGTAGAATCTCCGGTGCTTATGACTCTGCGATATGTCCTCAAAAGCCTGAACCGGCGCAAGATGCGCACCATCCTCATGCTCCTGGCCTTGATTGTGGGAGTGGGCGCGCTGGTAGCCCTAAGCGCCACCGTCGATACCTACGAACGCTTTTATCTGGGCACCGTTAGCAACACGGCGGGCGATTTTGATTTAGTCATCACCAAAAGCGATATCGAACCGGACCTGCTCATCGACGAGCAGATCATCCCCTCATTGGCTGCACTCGATCCGGCTATCGAACGGGTCGTGCCGCGCATTCAGGGCTTAGCCGATATCGACGTCGTCCAGAGCGAACCGGCTGAACCGGCCGACGGCGTGTCGCAAAGCGGCGAGTTTCTACTGCTGCCAACCAACCAGACGCCGGGCGAGGTCGTCCACGGCAGCGCCGAGTTTATTGCGCTCAATCCGGACGTGGATGATTTAGGTCACTTTGAGGTTATCAGCGGCACGCTCAACTTCTCGCCGGGCTATGCGGTCGTGCTGCAAGAAACTGCCGACACGTTCGACCTTCAGCCCGGCGATACGTTCGACCTCAGCTACGCCCTGCCGGTTCCTCGCCAGGAAGGCGTTGAAAGCGCCGCCGATGTCAGCACGCGCCGGGCCAGAACCACGCTGACCGTTAGCGGCGTCGCCCTCCAGCGGGGTGTGACCGGTCTGGAAAATAACAACGGGGTGCTGGTCGATCTGATCTACGCTCAAGTTTGGTTGGGGCTACCGGCCCGGGCCGAGCGCGTGGTCCTGGCATTTGATGAGAGTATCTACGGCAATAACGATCCCCAAGCCTCCGCCTTTCAAGCCCGGTCCATCGCCGAGAAGGTGCGCAATGTATTGGGCGATAGCTACAGTTACGAACTGCCTCGGGCCACAGTGCTAAGCGATACAGCCGAGGCCTTTATCTTTTTTCAGGCGCTGGTTTCTATTTACGGCATTCTGTCGTTAAGTGTAGTCGGCTTGCTGGTGCGGACGATGGTCATGACCAACGTCCGCGAGCAGACGCGCGATCTGGCGCTCTTCCGCATTCTGGGCGCGCCGCGCCGCTATCTCTTTTCGATTGTGGCCGTCGAGGTGGCGACGCTCGGCGTCATCGGCATTAGTGTGGGGGCGCTCGGCGGGCAAGCGCTGACCAACTCGGTCATCGCGCCGCTGATTGCGGAGCAAGCCGGCGTGCCTATCGGCGATATTCCCCTGGTGTCAGCTAACGCGCTGATCCTGTCGATCTTGACGGCGGCGGTGGTTTTAGCCGTCAGCGCCTACCAACCGGCCCGACGGGCGGCGGGCACCAAAATCATGTACGCCATCAATCCCGG
>JAGRCC010000712.1 GCA_020433785.1 Anaerolineae bacterium | reverse complement strand
CCATAAGCCAGCATGGTAAACTTCTGGCGATTCGACATTAATTGATTACTCTCCCACCGGTTCATGAGCCGCCAAATCAACCAGTTCAAATGTGCCGCCCGGGCCAAGCTGCACCACCGCCAGTCGCGAAGTCTCAATCGGGATCACCCCCGACCCATCGCCCACAGCCAATTGAATATCGTACAGCCCCGGCGCTAAATCGAGCGACTTCAGAGCGCAGGTACTTTCGATGACGGCCTTTGATGTGGTGAGGCTGGCGGTGAAATCAGGTTTAGGCCGGCAGGTTAACCATTTTCGCTCTTGAGCGTTGACGGCGTGGCCATCGGCCGGGTAGATACCGGGTGTTTGGGCTACCCCCACCAAGAGCGGCGCCTCATTTAGGCCCAAATTCTGCCAGAAGAGCGTTAATCGTCCGTCAGATTGGAGGTTATAACCAAACGTCGTCAGCAAACCGGCGGCGCTGTTGGCCTTACGATCAACCTGATGCTCGATGGGGTTACGATAGATGACCACATAATCTAACCCTTGCAATGTCACCCGATGAATCGGGGTTTGATGCTGCTCAAAATAGGCTCGCTGCTCCGGCCAGCCCATATCACGCTGTAAAACGTTGAAGTAGTAAACGACATAATCGGCCTTCATAATGCCGCCCAAAGAGGCATTGAGGCAGGAGACTTGTCCCACAAAAAAGGGTCTAAGTTGCGTACAAGCGCGTTCAGTCAGAACATGCAGTGATTTAGCATCCGGCTGCTGGTTTAAATATGCGGCTGCCTCATTCAAGCCTTCGCCCCAACCAATGATGGTCATTATTTTGGCCGCACCCGGTGTGCCGCCAAATAGCGGGTTATGATAAGTGAGATAGTAAGGATAATTGCTTAAGCTCCACCAGCCTTGGGTTAGAATGATGATGCCAGCCAGAATTAAAGCCAAGACATTAAAAAGAACAATTGAAGGCTTAGTGTCGGATTTTCTTTGAGGGACTGTCAACTCACTTTCTGGACGTTTAACCCATGAAAGGAGCCATATTGCCCCGGCAGCGATGCCACCTAACAACCAGAGGAGTCCCAAGGCGATCAAAATATCTAAAACCGGGAAGGCCGGTAAAAAGTAACGAACCAGTTTTTTGCCGGAGAGCGAGACAAAAATCAAGAGCAGACTCACATACACCAACAGCGTTACCTCAACCGGATGCGCCGCTAACCAGCGACCTAGTGATCGACGCCGTATGATAAACCATAAAACTGCCCCCACCAGCCCGGCCAGCCCGATTACTTCCAGGGGCGTAGCTCGCAAGGTCCAGCCAATCGGGTAAAATAAGGGACCGGGATCGTTAGAGATTTCGCCCAGGAAAAAATGCGAGTGCCCTTCCTCAACCAAGCGGGTGCTATTGAGAAAAATGGTCTGAATCGCCTGGCCGGGGATGACCCACATCGCTGGGAACAGGACCACAAATGTCAAACAGGCGACACCGCCCCATAGCAGCCCCTCGCCGATCAACCGGCCAATTGTCAGCCAATTTTGCCGGCTGATCAGAAACCGCAGCCGCGCTCCAGCCGGCGCATCTTCCATCCAGCGATACAGCCAGGTCAAACCGGCCACCACGGCCACAAACGGCGGCATAAACCAACTGACTTGCTTGCTCAAGAGGGCCAATCCCCCTAATATCGCCGACAGCAGCAGCCAGTACCAAGGCCAGCGTCGCAGCCAATAGGCGACCAAGGCCAGCAGCGATAAAACCATAAACATCGTATTGAACGAATCGTGATGGACAACACGGGAGAGGGCAATATAATAAGGATGGAGCGCGATGGTCAAGGCCGTGATCACCGCCACCCAGTTATTAAAAAGCCGCCGGAGGAACGCATACAACAGCGGCACAAACAACGCGCCAATCACCGCAAACGGAAGTCGTGACGGGGCAATAATTGTAGTGTCGAGCATATAGCTGGAAAGACCGGTTAAAAACGTCTTCAGATCAACACCGGTCGGCTGCACCTCGCGCCAATAATGCAGCAGTAAACCTAGCGCTCCGGCCCACATGGTGGTGACGCCGGGATAGCCAATCTGCAACGTGCAGCCAAGGCCGTGCGTGGTTTCTTCACGGCCATACTCGACCGGCGGGCACTCCTGTTCAGGAAACAGCAGGCCGACAGCAAACCAGCGTGAGCGGTCTATCCATTTGGGTTCATCGGCGGTGATGAAGCCGTCCAGTCCGGGGAGTCGCACGGCTAAAGCCAAAACAAACAACGCGACGGGGACCAGCCACTGAATTCGTCGAATCAGTTGGGCGTGAGGCATGCCGGGAAGTATAGCACAGCCGTCTATAGAGAACAATATTAAGAACGACCGCTGACCATCGACCGCCAACAGCCATTCGTACCACTAAATATCCCCTATTGACAGAAACACAAAACGGGTATATCATAAAATTTGTCATACAACCATACCAATTCTCTAAGATAATCGATGCTCAGACGCGCACCTTCTCTAACCGAGCTGGCTAAATCTCAAATCAAAGAACGAATTTTGAATGAAGAGTTTGCTGAAGGACGCATCCCCTCGGAAATGGAATTGGCCTCCGAACTGGGCGTTAGCCGGACCACTATTCGCGATGCCTTGAGCCGATTAGAATTGGAAGGAACCATCTATCGCAAGCAGGGCGCCGGCACCTTTGTGAATGAAGCCGGTCTCCAAATCAAGACCCGGCTTGAAGAGATTTGGGCCTACGAACCTGTCCTCCAAGCGCATGGTTATACGCCCAGTACGCACATTATTAACATCGCAGAGCAACCTATCGACGCCACGACCGCGTCGAATTTGGCCTTACCCACCACTGAGACCATCTTGGTCGTCAAAAAACTATTCCTGGCCGACGGCGAACCGGTCATCTTGACCCACAATTTTATTCCTACCAAGCTTATCGCCACAGCCTATCCCGCTACTATCTTTCATCAGCCTATTTACCAATTTTTGCGCGACTACTGTCACGAGCACCTGGCCTACTATCTCAGCGAAATTGTCCCGTTGATCCCCTCGGCCGCAATAGCCGAGTCGCTCAATCTACCGCCGAAGCAATCGGCTCTAATCTCCTTTGAAGAAATTGGCTACAACCAGGACAATAAACCCATTATTAGGGCTTTTTCCTACTTTAGAGATGATCTACTGCGGCTGCGACTGATTCGGCGTGGGCCGTAGTCAAGAGCAACCGCAATTATACTGGCTACCTGGGACGTAGGACGTGGAACGATGCTCTACGTCCTACGTTTTACAATTTACAATATTATGAGTTACGTAGTTCAAAAGGTGACAGTCACTCAGCGGCGATAAATCGACCTGTTTGGGTTAAACGAACGTTCATTTTCAGCAAAAAGTGACTGTCACCTGGGCTCGATACACTCAACTGCGTAAGTCATAAATATATCAAAATTTGAAAGGAGTTTTACTATGACCAATTCAGCCCTAATTCAAACTCTCCACGACGAGGTCGAAGCGCGCCGTGATACATTAGTCGTCTTTCTACGCGAAATTTGTGCCATCCCCAGCATGGACAGCCAGATCGGTCCGGTTGGCGAGCGGGTTGCGGCAGAAATGCGCAAACTCAACTTTGATGAAGTTCGGTTCGATAAGATGGGCAATATTTTGGGGCGCGTCGGCCACGGTCCGACGGTCATTGTGTACGACAGCCACATTGATACTGTCGGCCTTGGCGATCCCGACTCGTGGGAATGGGACCCGTTTGAGGGCAAGGTCGAAAACGGCGTTTTCTATGCACGCGGCGCGGGCGACGAAAAAGGCTCGACGCCTGGCATGGTTTACGGCATCGCCCTGGCTCGTGACCTGGGGCTGTTCTCGCCCGACGAATTCACCCTCTATTACTTTGGCAATATGGAAGAGTGGTGCGACGGCATCACCGGCAACACCTTTGTCGAGATCGATCCCAAAGTCCGACCTGACTATGTCGTCATCGGCGAATCGACCAATATGCAGGTGTATCGCGGCCACAAAGGCCGCCTGGAACTGAAGATCACGGCCAAAGGCAAAAGCGCCCACGCCGCCTCGAACCATCTGGGCGACAACGCCATCTACAAAATGCTGCCGGTGATCGAGGCCATCAGCCAGCTGGAGCCGGAACTGGGCGATCACGACTTTCTGGGCCACGGCAAAATCACCGTCAGCGACATCAAGACCAGCAACGTCTCGATCAACGCCGTGCCGGACGAGTGTACCATTTTTATCGACCGCCGCATGACCTTCGGCGAAACCCAAGAAGGCGTCATCGCCCAACTGGCGGCGCTCATTCCGGCCGAACACAAAGCCGATTTCACCATCGAGCCGCTCTTTTACGACGAACCCAGCTACACCGGCTTCGTCTTCCCTGTCGATAAATATTTCCCCGCCTGGGCGCACGACGACGAGCATCCCTTTGTCCGGGCCGGACAGGCCACCCGCCAGGCCATCGGCCTGCCCGACGCCCCCACCGGTCGCTGGGAATTCAGCACCAACGCCACCTACTGGGCCGGCAAAGCGGGCATCTCTTCCATCGGTTTCGGCCCTGGCGATGAAAGAGTTGCCCACACCACCCTGGACAGCGTTCCGTTGGATGAAGTTGTCAAAGCGACGGAGTTCTATGCCTTGCTGCCGGCGGTGTTGAAGGAAAGTTAGAATATAAGTACAATTGAATAGGGAGGCTGAGGCTAAGCCTAAAAGACGCTTCTTAGCCTTAGCCTCAGCCTCAGCCTAATTCTTAATATACCATCGTATTAAAATCAACTCTTAAAACCATCTTGTGAGGAGTAACTTTATGCAAACCCACCTTCGTGGTAAGGACATGATCACCACCCAGGAATGGACCAAAGATGAAATCGATACCGTTCTGGATTTAGCGCTTGACTTAAAGCGCTCGCGGGCGGTTGGCCGCGACCACGCTTATCTGCGCGATAAAGTATTGGCGATGCTCTTTTTCTTCACCAGCACTCGCACCCGCGCCAGCTTTGAGGCCGGGATCGCGCAGCTCGGTGGGCACGGCGCGTTTATCGACAGCACCACCACCCAGATCAGCCACGGCGACAC
>JAGRCC010000711.1 GCA_020433785.1 Anaerolineae bacterium | reverse complement strand
AACGCGGTCGGTCGGCCGGCGCTCCGCGCCCCAGAAATGTGGCAAAACGACGCGCGGCAATTAAGGTCAAAGCCAAATAAACGGTGCCCGTAAACGACAGGAGGGCCAAAACCGGCAGCGGATAGCTGGTTAACGGCGCCGACGGGTCAATCAGATTACTCAAATAAAATGTCTGTCGCGACACGGCCCAATAGGCTAAAATAAAAAGGGCAATAATGGTCAAAATGGCGGCGTGAATGATGGTACTGCCCACGATCGCCAAAACAAACTGCTCGAACCCGGTTGGCTCCCGATAGTAACGGGGCCGATACGCGGTATAGGTTCGGGTAAATAAAAAACCGGGCGCAATAAAGAACAGTAGTAAAATAATGCTTTCGAGATTAAGGCTCAGGCTCATTTATCTTTGCGAAATTTTCGAAGCGGCCAGCTAGACAGTTCATCGGTGAAGGCCACACTTTGTAAAGCCTTGGCGGCACGAATGGCCTGGCGTTTCGCCTTTTCCACGTTTTCCAACAGGCCAAAGGCTTCGCGCACAATTTCGCGAATGCGTTGAAAGTTGCTGGCCAGCGCATCCTTATCGATAAATTCGAAAGCGTGATATTTATTTTCCGCTTCTTCTTGCAGGGTCTGTTCCGGGTAACCGGTCAGGACGATGGCGTTGATCCGATAATCCGTCAACTTTTCCAGCAACCGCATGCCGTCACGGTTGTTCTCATCCGTAGGACTGAGGCGCAAATCGACGATGACCAGATCAACCTCCTGGTTCCTGACCACTTCCATAGCCGAGTGATACCCATCGACGGTGATCACCTCACACTCGGTTTTAAGAATATTTTCTAAGGTGGCTCGCCAATCGGGGACGTCGTCAACAACTAAAATACGTTTACGCACCGTCTACTCTCCTCTTGCAACCTTTAAGTCAGCCATATTACTCTATTTCTGAAAAGAATGCAACGACGGCAAATTGCGCGGCAGCGTCACCGTAAAGGTGGTATGTTCGTTCGGTACACTGTCCACCGTGATCTCGCCGCGCTGCTGCTCTAAAAAGGTTTTGACCCACCACAGCCCAAACCCAAGGCCGGTTGGGGTGGTGGTAAAAAACATATCGAAAATTTTGCCCGCATCTTCGGCCGTAATGCCCGGCCCATTATCGGTAATCTGAATCGACACCCGATTCTGGCCCACTCTGAAGGTAGCGATGCGCAGCAAGCCCCCATCAGGCGATAAGGCTTTGATGGCATTGGCGATCAACTCCACAAAAACGTCGGTCAGCAAATCGCTGGTATCGACCGGCGGCAAATCAGGGTCTAAATGGGTGACCAGCCGGATATTGGCAGGAATCTCGACCAAAGTCAGCGCTTTGTTAATTAGCTCATTCACATCATGCGCATCAGTGGGATCTTTCCTGAAACGACGCAGCAGCACCGTGGCCAATTCAACCGTGTATAGAGAGTTCCGCCGAATCCGATCCAGGTTACCCTCGATATCGGCGCGCAGTTCAGGCGGCAGATCAACTGGGGCTAGCAATTCCAGCGTATGCTGGGCGGCAATGGGAATGAGCGTTGTGGTATTATTGATCCGGTGGGCCAAATTGGCGGCGGCCTTGCCCAACACCGCCCAACGCTCCGCGGCCACGCGTTGTTCGTGGGCCTGGTGCAGCGCCTGGTTGGCCTGCTTTAACGATTCATACTGCCGGGCATTCTGGATCGCGCTGGCGACGGAAGAAGCCACTAACCCCATCAGATCGACATCATCCTGATCAAAGACGCCTTCCTTTTTATTGAGCAGTTCTACCACACCAATGATCTCCCCTTCAGCGATGAGGGGTACGGCCACCAACTGTTTGGTCGTAAAACCGGTCATCTGGTCAGACAGGGGAGACCAGGCCGGGTGCTGTTTGACATCATTGGCGATCACCGGCTGTCCGGTTTCGGCCACCAAGCCGGCAATGCCCTGGCCCAGCGGCATGACAAAATTCCGCAGCCCTTTGACCTCAATCCCTGCCGCATCATAGGCCAGTTGGAAAACCACCCCGCTTCGCTGCTTGTCGATCAAAGCCAGCGAGCCGCATTCGGCTTGTACAATTTCCGCCGCCCGCTGCAACAACAGGCGCGGAATTTCGGCCACTTGTAACGTACTCGACACCAACCGGCTGATTTCAAACAACGATTGCAGTTCATTGACCCGGTTGGCTAATCGACGATTAGTCTCAACCAGATCGGCCGTTTGAGCCGGTGGTTGCTCGCTACCAGGGATAGACGGCGCCAGTGCGGTTTGAACCAGCCGGGCCACATCCGCAGCTGAAAAAGGGCGACCGATCCAGCCGGTAATAGCCGGCCGGGGGTTAGTCACAACGGAGTCGTCATAAGCACCGATGACCACTAGCGGTGTCGTCAACTTTTCGGCCGCCAAGATTGAAAGCACGGTTTCGAGGGGTGGGTCGCTGGTGGAATTATCTAGAACAATTAGGTCTAATCGGAATTGTCGAACCACATCTACCAGCCGCTCGCCCGATGCCAGTTCGGTTATCTTGAAATTAGAAGATGTTTGTAACTCCCGGCGTAAAGTATCGTCGCCTGAGGGGGCAATTAATAAGACGTGGGGGGAGTGGGTCGAAGCGTTCATACCGTTAATTATACCACGTTTAAGAATTGGCTGTTCAAAAAGCAACGGTTATTTAATCGATCCCAAGCGGCTGTCACTCATTTTCTAACAATTTTGCCAGATTCTTAATCGCTAAATACCTGATAAGCGCTAGGTAAGCTTATTAGAAAGCGGGTAAAATGTTAAAACATTGTACCCATGAAAACTTGCCAGCATTATTAATATGGTGTAAAACTAAGTGAATAGTTCGGGAACAGTTATTTTCAAGATCTTTTAGATGCCAGGAAGGAGCGCTAATATCTATGGAGGTAACAACTTCGGGTCGAGCTATCTTTGATAAACTAACCGCTCTGGTTGAGCGTTTGGTCGATAGCCGGCAAAATGCCATTTCTTCACCGAGGTTTGACCCAATGCACGAAGAACTTTGTCGTATTGAACAAACTTTAGCTAATTTAGCCACGCGACCAAGTCGTGTAATTCGTAAGCTTGAATTGTCAGAACCTTTAACGGAGCAGGAAAAAATCATCGATTTAGCCGGTTGAACTTATATCTTAATTAATGAAAAATCCCACCTCTGATAGGTGGGATTTTTTTGTGTTTTGTTTCTTCAACCGGAAGCAATGGTATAGCCTCGCCGGGGAATTGTAAGAATGAATTGCGGTTTGCTCGGATCCTCCTCAACTTTGCGCCTCAGGTTCTTAATGTGCATCCGAACCAAATCTGGGCTACCTGTCTCTGACGGATAATCCCAAACTTCTTTCAGTAATCGATCGCTGGTAAATACTTCGTTCGGATGTGTCATCAAATGGTACAGTAGATCGAACTCAACCGGGGTCAAAACTGCTTTTTTCTTCGAGGTGGTTACACCGTAACTGTGCCGATCAAGCTCAAGATCACGAACTTTGATTAGGGATTGGGTGGGAATGGATGGTTTTCGCTGAACGCGACGGAGAATGGCCTTGATTCGAAGCTGTAACTCTTCCAAGTTAAAGGGTTTGGTTAAATAATCATCAGCCCCGGCTCGAAGCCCGGCTACGCGATCTTCAGGACGCCCCAGAGCAGTTAAAAAAAGAATGGGAATGCCGGCCAAAGCGGGATCAATTCTCAGTTCGCGGCAGGTTTCCAGCCCGTCAAGACCGGGCATGACTACATCCAACACAATGATATCGGGGTTATGTCGCCGGGCTTCCTTCAGAGCACTAATACCACTGTACACAACAAATACTTGATAATTTCGGCGCAGCGATGCTTCGATAGATTTAGCTACTTCTTGATCATCATCAACGACCAAAACACGCGGAACTTCCATCTCCGGTGATGACGGTACGGCCATATTTTCCCCCTAAAAAGATTTATCCACTCTACCCACAGATTATAGCACGATGACAAGCCTGAGCCAATCACCCAAATGTCAGGGATTGCCCTGATAAATGCGTTAGGGCAATCAAATGTTCTAATTCCATTTGCAAATTAACTTGTCTTTAATTTACAAATGGTACTATTTTTACATTAGAGAACGATATTTTTATAGAAAAGTCCCTGTTTCTGACCTTAACAACGATATAGACGCTCACAAATAGTTCGCAACACAAAAAATTTAGCACAAAAACCATATTGACATATTCAAAAAAATGGAGTAATATTGGTATATACTGGTATACAAAGCTAAATAAGTTAGGAGGGCTTATGCATCTGGATAAGCAGCATCCTCGACCGGTTTATCTTCAGTTGAAGGAATTGTTGCAAAACCAGATAGAACATGGGGTTTATGTTTCCCACCAGAAACTACCTTCTGAGCGTGATCTCTGCCAACATTACGACTTAAGCCGAATGACCGCTCGGCGAGCGCTTCAAGGGCTAATTGCTGATGGACTGGCTTATACGCGGGTTGGCAAGGGTACTTTTGTCAGTCATCGATCGAAATCGGTTAAGAAAGAGGTGGCGACACAGCCTAATATAGACGATGCCCAGATAAAAAAGGACGGGCTAATCCACTCTCGTTTAGGCCAGAAACTGCTCAATGCATTGAATACTTTTAACTGTATTGACGCTGATCAAACCATTAGTGAGATTCTGGCCAAACATTCTTTAGAAACGGTGGCAGTGAGGCTTTTTCCGGAGTTGATCAATTTTTCAGAGAAGAAATGGGCCAGCGGCTCTATCAACTTACTAACTCACAATTATGTCATCGTCACCATCCGTTCACAACTGATAGCTATGATGAATGCCGCCACAATGGCCAAACGAGGTCCAATGGCTCTGCTGGCTTGTGCGCCGGAAGATTTGCACGAAATCGGCCTGATTTCATTGGCTCTGAGTTTACGCCGGCGAGGCTTATCGATTATTTATTTAGGTCCGATGACTACGGCGAACGACTTTCAACATGCCGTTGAAGTGGCAAAACCTCAGGTTATTTGCGTTTCAGCCGCAACCGATCAGGGCGTCGAGAATTTGTATCAACTTGGGCAGCAATACTTTGTACTACCTCGACATGATTTACGGTCAAAAAAACAAATTTTTACCTTTGGTGGGGTGGCGTTCACGCGAAATCCAGCTTTAGCGTCTAAGATGCCCGGCCTATTTCTGGGCCATACAATTGAACAAGCGATTACCAACGTGGAAGCCCTGATATAGTCAGTCATGAAAGCGAGATTAAGGGCGTCATAAAGGGACTACAACTGGATGCGTATAATTAGAAAGTATTTAAATTAAACGATTAATTATGCTCACTTCTAACTCATCCATATCGCTCTTCCCCTTAAACGTGGTACTGTTTCCCGGAATGATGCTGCCGCTACACATTTTCGAAAATCGTTACCAGGCGATGATCAAGCAGTGTATGGACAGCCCAGATCAGATATTTGGGGTAGTACTAGCCAAATCTAAAGATGCTCAAGAGCCCAACGTAGTGAACCTGGGGCGTGGTGACTTGTATGAAATAGGAACAACGGCTCGAATTACGGCGGTGGAGCATCTCAAAGAGGGCCGGATGAATATCATTACTGTTGGAGAAGAACGATTTACATTAAAAAATATCACGGCCAGCAAAGATGATTTCTTGATTGGACAGGTTGAGCCTTACCCGATGAATGAGAATGAAGATCCGAATGTGATTAGATTATTGTTACAAAAGCTCAAACCGCAAGTGGAACAGTACATCAATTATCTGGCCAGTGCATCGGGCGAGGATCTATCTAACGCCAATTTACCAACTGACCCGGCGGCGCTGGCTTTTTTAGCCGGCACAGCGATGCAAGGTCCACTGCCGGATAAGCAGCTAATCCTTTCGGCTTCATCGTTGATTTCGTTAATGGCTAAGGCTGTCACCGTAATGGATAAAGAAAATAAGATTTTGGCTTATATGTTAAAAGCATATCAAGCTCATCAACAGGTACAAAAATTACCGTTTGTAGATTACTCATTAAATTGATTTGATATATAGCAAAAACAGCCTCTCCCTTCAAACTTTTGACGCGTTCGTACGTATAGTGTTGTCGGATAGTTTGGAGTATAAGGAAATAGGTTAAAATAGTTGAGGTGATAATATGGCATCCACATGGGCACCAGATGAAGCGTTGTTTAGATTAAGTATAGCCAACTTGGCGGCTACCGCCCCTGTTTCTCCTGAAGAAGAAAAGCGGTTAATTGCGGAGATGGTAGCCGGCAAGCGCGCCTATAAACAATTAACTAAAAATAAAGATTTAGATTTTGCCGAACGCGAAAAGCTTTGCCAAATAAGTGAGCGAGGCCTTCAGGCGCGCAAGACGTTGATTCAATCCAATGGCCGGTTGGTAATAAGCATTGCCAGCAAATATTCCGGCCACGGTTTGAGCCTGGCTGAGCTTTCTCAAGAGGGCGTGCTGGGCTTGATTAGAGCGATCGACAAGTTCGACGTGACCAAAGGTGTACGGTTGAGCACCTATGCTAGCTACTGGATCAGACAAAGTGTCAGCCGCGCTGTCGCCGTTCAGACTAGAGTGATTCGACTGCCTGTTCATAAAGTCGATCATCTGGGCAAGATCAAAAAAGCGATGGGCCAACTGACCCAGACCTTGGGTCGGACGCCTGAGCTTGAAGAAATTGCCGCACTGACCGGCGATGAACCGGCCCAAATTTACGAGTTGCTTCAAGACGGACAGGATACCCTAAGTCTTGAGGAACCGGTTGGTGAGGACGGGGCCACGTTGGCCGACTTCGTCGAAAATGATCTAACCCAAGATCTGGAAGATCAGGTTGACTCTACGCTGCTAGAAACCGAGATTCGCCGCGCTCTGGCCGGCTTGAGTGCTCGTGAAAGTAGAATTGTGGAACTGCGCTATGGTCTGCGAGACGGCCAGCCGTTAACGCTGCAAGATGTAGCCGAACGATTTGGTCTGACCCGCGAACGTATTCGCCAGATCGAGAAGGAGGCGCTAGCTAAGTTGCGCCAGCCGCATCACGCTAACCGCTTGATTGGCTTTGTTAACTAAACAATAGACTTCAAAAACCACAAAAGCCTCCGGACAATCCGGAGGCTTTTTCTTTG
>JAGRCC010000710.1 GCA_020433785.1 Anaerolineae bacterium | reverse complement strand
TCTACGAAGATATGAAAGTGTGGGAATATCTCGACTTCTTTGCCCGCTGTTATCATCTCACCCCCGACCGCCGCCGCCGCGTAGTGGACGAACTACTGGAATTGGTCGATTTGACTCACAAACGCGACGCCTGGGTCGAGAGCCTGTCGCGAGGCATGCGCCAGCGCTTGTGTCTGGCCCACGCCCTGGTCCACGATCCCCACATCCTGCTGCTCGACGAACCGGCCTCCGGTCTCGATCCGCGCGCCCGGATCGAAATGCGCGAACTGCTCAAAGAGCTATCATCGTTGGGCAAAACCATTATCATCAGCTCCCACATCCTGGCCGAACTGGCCGAAATGTGTGATCACATCGGCGTGGTCGAAAAAGGCCGGTTGCTGTACAACGGCCCAGTCCAGCGCCTCAATCGCCAACTGCACGGCCAGCGCCAAATTCGGCTGCGGACCCTATCGCCCGACGATGTTGTGGAGCACGCCCTTAAAAGTTACCCCGGCGTCACCGACGCCCTGCTCGGCAAGAACGGCTGGGAAATCGGCCTCAACGGCGACGACGACAGCCTGGCCGGGCTGCTGGCGCATCTGGTCAATCAGGCCGTTCGCATCACCCACTTCTCCGAAACCGCCAGCGATCTGGAGTCGGTCTTTATGCAAATTACCACCGGAGACGTCGAATGACGAAACACCTAAGCTTGCAATCGGGTCGCGCCCTATGAAACGACCCCAATTCGCGCTTAATCCGATCATCGTCAAAGAGTTCCGCTCACGCATGCGCGGCTGGCGGGCTTTCGCCATTCTAACCGTGTATCTGGTCTTTCTGGGCCTCTTCAGTTACGGCATCTACCGGATGATGCTGCTTTTTCCGTCTTACGGCGTCCCGCTTAGCCCGCTGATTGGCCAATCGCTGTTTGCGGCCATCGCCAATCTGAGCCTGGTCTTTGTCGCTTTGCTGATGCCGGCGCTGACGGCGACGGCCATCAGTTCTGAAAATGAAAAACTCACTCTGGAAATGCTCCAGGCCACGCCACTTTCGGCCCACGCTATTTTGTTTGGCAAGCTGGTGGCCTCGGCTGGTTACATCTTCCTACTCATTTTCGCCGCCATCCCCCTGGCCAGTCTGGTTTTTACCTTTGGCGGCGTCACCCCCACCGATCTACTCCTGGGAGCGCTGGTCATTCTGGCGACGGCCATCACCTACGGGATGATCGGTCTCTTTTTCTCGGCTTGGCGCAAGCGCACCATTCAAGCCCTGGTCTTGACTTACCTGGCCATCCTGCTGATGATCGGCGGCACCTATGTGGTCTACATCTTTTGGGGCGTCATCATTCGCGATGCGCCGCCGCGCCACGTGCTGCTGTTCAATCCGTTTAGCGCCCTGGCCTCGGTCATCGCCACCCAAAACCTACAAAATAGCCCGATGGGCCTGTTCGCCCTGCTGGCCGGCTGGGGACCGTGGGCGTTTAATTCAGATGTCACCCTAACCGATTTTCGTCCGTTGTGGCATTATACCCTGGCTTTTTACGCTGGCTTGAGTTTGGTCCTCTATCTACTGGCAACTCGTTTCGTAAAACCAACTCGACCATGGCGTATTGGCTGGAAAGGTTTGGGGGTAGCGGCGGGATTAGTCATCTTATACCTCGTCATCAGCGCGGTGATGTTTTATCCCGATGTCAAAGCCGAAATCACCGCCCGGCAAAACACGCCGACGCCTGTTCCCGCCTTTCCCGCCCAAATAGCACCGCAGCGAGTTGAGTTTGCCGTCGAAAGCATCGAAGCCGCGCCGACTGAAGAGGCAACGGCTGAACCGTCCGAGCCTTAATTCAAATTATATGACTTACGCACGCAATTGGGTGTAACGAACCAGGTGACAGTCACTTTTTGCCGAAAATGAACGTCCGTTTAGCCCAAACCAGTCGATTTATTACGATCAAGTGACTGTCACCTTTTGAACTGCGTAACTCATAATTATTCGTGACTAAAAGTCCATGGATCGATCTGCATCGACCGCCAAAATCGAATCACCTCCATCCGACTTTCGCCCCCGCCTCGGGACGATGGGCCGCTATCTTCGGCTGCGCGATGGTTTGCGGATAGCTACCCGAACGCTGTGGCTGGCCGTGTTTGGCGTAGTGCTGGTGGAATTGGCGGCTCGCGTCTGGCCGATACCTAATCGCCACCTGTGGGCGCTGGCTCCGTTCGGAGTGTGGTTGTTGGGCGTGCTGCTCTTTACCTGGCTGCGTCCCCTTTCTTTATATACTGTCGCCCGCCGCCTCGACGCCGAACTGCGCCTCAAAGACCGGCTGGCCACGGCCCTCGAACTGCAAAACAGCGACCGCCCGGACCCGCTGGCCTTCTACCCGCGCCAAC
>JAGRCC010000709.1:2998-5221 GCA_020433785.1 Anaerolineae bacterium | reverse complement strand
AAATCATAATTGACATAATATGAAGTTGAGTTTATACTTGTGTTAAGGTCGATTGTGGTATAAAATTGTTAGAATAAGCCTATTTAGGACGTAAATTAAATAGCTGCCATCATTTTTTATTGTCAAGTTCCCCCAAGCGAGGAGATTGTCTATGTCAACTAGACCATCGTTCCAAAGTGCCCAACGCTTTTTAATTATTGGTATCCTGGCCGGTATAATTTTTGGGATTATACTGGGCTTTATTATTTCGTACGTATACATCACCCAAAACCCGCCGGTTTATCAGGGGGGAGCTTTTCCGGATGAGCTGACCGAGGCTTACCAAAACCATTACAAAGCCATGGTAGTTGACTCCTTTATTGTCAATCAGGAACCGGAAGTGGCGATCGAACGTATGAAGCGGTTCGATACCAGGGCGCAGGTCCTCATTTTGGGTGAGCGATCCGCGGCTTACGTGGCGGCCGGACGCGGCGTCGAAGCCCAATTGATTAACAATTTGGCAGTCAATCTTAAAAATTCGCAAACTTGGGATGAAGAGACCATCAAAGCCGCCATCGCGGAGTTGACCGAACGCTACCAGGCTGACCCGGCGCGCGCTCAGGCCATCAGCACCTTTAGCGCCCAACTGCTCAATGGGCAAGTCCCTATTCCCGCGCAGACGGGCGAAGCTGAACCAGGCACTGCCCAACCCCAGGCCCCCGTTGAACCGGCGGCAGCGCCCGGCGGTATTCCCTGGCTAGGCGTGCTGCTGTGCTGTCTGGCCTTACTGGTGGCCGCCGTTTTGGGCCTGCTGATCTTCAATCGAATGCAAGGCTCACGCAAATCGGCTAAGCCGCAGATTGTCTGGGAAGGCGAAGGCCGCCCCCCGTTAAAACAGTGGCGGGGAACCTACACCTTGGGCCAAGATAATTACGACGAATTTTTCACCATCGAAACCGAAGACGGCGATTTTATGGGCGAGAGCGGCATCGGCATTATGGACTCAGTCCCCGGCACCTCACCTAAGCAAGTGCTGTCGTTTGATGTCGGCCTGTTCGACAAAACCGATATCACCACGCTGTCCAGGGTGGTCATGAGTGATTACGCCTTTAACGACGATACGCTGCGAGCCAAAGTCGAAGCCAACCCCCAAGCCGAGGCTGTTTTGGCTGAGCCGGGTACGAAATTTAGCTTTGACACCACCGCGCTGCGCGTTGACGCCGAGATCGAAGAGGTCGAGTACGGCGACGCCGAGAAAAAGTATTTTTCAAAGCTGACCTCCAATTTAAAGGTTTTCCTCAAAGAGGGGGCCGACATCCGGCGCGGCGAAATGGATATCCCGGACGAATTCAAAGGATAGTTTCTCTGTCAATTACAAAGCGACGGCCAGGCCGTCGCTTTTTTTATCCTGCCTCAAATTTTCTCGAAGAGCGAGTCTTTGTAGGACAAACTTATGAACTTTAAATAATTAATCGGGGTATCTCTCGTAGGCCAGTTTGACGTTATTCGTGCTGGCACTATAGCCCCCCTAACCCCCCAGCGGGGGGAATTTGTGGCTCCCCCCTCTGAGGGGCTGGGGGGGCCGCCGGATTGCCCGTTTATTTTCTTAACTTTCATCAGCGTCCTTCGCTCTTTTAGAGCGATGGCTTTAGCCTCGCGCCTCTTTCCGCAAACCCCGATTAAAAAAAGTCCGTATAAGGCGACGCCATAGGGTGAAACAACTTGTGATGCTCTTGCAGCGCAAAGCGATCAGTCATGCCGGCGATGTAATCGCAGATGGTGCGGTAGAAATCCTTCTTCTTGGTCTTGGCTTGAACGTCGGTCGGTAAAATAATGGGGGAGCTGGTATAGGCCTCAAACAGTTCGGCGATAAAGCGGCGCGCTCGTAAATCCATGCGCATCACCCGCCAATGCCGGTAGAGATTATCGAACAAAAATTGCTTCAACTCCCGATCCAACGCCTCGACCTCGGCCGAGCGGGTAAACACATTGTGCGGCAGCCGGCGGATATCCTCGACCGATTGGATGGCGTGGGCCTCAATTTGCGCTCTGGTCGCGCTGATCACATCGCTCACCTCCTTGCCGACCAGCCGCCGGACGATGCGGTGCCGATCCATTTCACTAAACCCCTGGCGCGGATCGAGGCCTAACTCCCCGGTGACTAAATCCCAAAAGGCAATACCGGCTAACTGTTCCGGCTTAATCATGCCCGAGCGCAGCCCATCATCCAGATCGGCCGTGGTG
>JAGRCC010000709.1:0-2985 GCA_020433785.1 Anaerolineae bacterium | reverse complement strand
TGTAGGCGATCTCATCGGCCAGGTTCACAATCTGCGCTTCGAGCGTCGGCTGAAGGGTCGGATCGAACTCCTGGAAATGGCTGCGATCATAAATGGTTTCGTGCTTGATCACGCCTTCCCGGACCTCGTAGGTCAGATTTAGCCCCTCAAAATCGGGAAAGCGCGTCTCTAAATTCTCGATGATGCGAAAACTTTGGTAATTGTGATCAAAGCCGCCGTGATCGGCCATGACCTCATCGAGCGCGCCCTCGCCGCTGTGGCCGAACGGCCCGTGCCCCAAATCGTGGGCCAGACAGATCGCCTCCGTCAAATCCTCGTTGACGCCCAACGCCCGGGCAATCGTCCGCCCGATCTGGGCCACCTCGATGGTGTGGGTCAGGCGAGTGCGGTAATAATCGCCCTCGGTCGTAATGAAGACCTGGGTTTTATACTCCAGCCGCCGAAACGCGGTCGTATGGATAATCCGATCCCGGTCGCGCTGGTAAGCCGTTCGATACGGATGCTCATCTTCCGCAAAAACCCGCCCCTGCGAGTCGCGGCTGAGCATCGCGTAAGCCGCCAGTCGCTCCGCTTCCTGGCGTTCGATATCGCTGCGAGTGATCACCTTGTCCTCCTGACTGTGGATTAAGCCTCAGGAGGGATTATAGCACATTCCGTTTTATTGATGTATCAACAGGAGTGAAATAAATTTACGGCGTACTTATGAGTGTGGTTAAGCTACCAGAGCGTGAAGAACCGCCGATGAGCCGAAAAACGCGGATAAAGATGAGAGAAAATCCGCGGATTTCGGTCAATCCGTGGTTCTCAACCCGCACCAATACTCTGGCGGGAGACTATCAAAATCGGTTATGACTCTCGTTTCATTTGTTCAGCCAAAGACAAACGGGTACAATCAAGTACGGAGGTAATTGAAATGACCCTACAAGAAATTATTGCCGACATTCACGCGCTCAATGAAGATTTGGAAGTTTATGAACGTAAATACGGCATACTTTCCGAAACCTTCTACGAATTATACCAAAGCGGCGAAGAGCCTGAGCATGAGGCTTGGGTCCTCGATTGGGCTGATTGGGCCGGTGCCTATAAAATTCTGCTGCGCCGGCAAGACCAATATCGGCGAACCATTGGACAACTCCCCGCCGCATCCTGATGATCCCAACTTGGCCAGTACTCATCCCCTCATAAGCCTATTCCCCCCAATATCAAACGTAATCGTATCCCTGCCCCTCATATAAGCTTCACCCGAACTTCCTACCCCTTTTTATAGCATTTCCCAGCGCAATCATCATCCTTCTTGCCTTATTTGCCCTGCTCCTTCGCGTTAAAGTGCCGCTCCTTCGCGTTTAAGTGCTACCCCTTCGCGTTATTATGCCGCCCCTTCGAGTTAATATGCCGCTCCTTCAAGTGATTGTGCCGCTCCTTCGAGTTTGTTTGCTCCCTCCAACGCCAATATAACGTTCCTTGCATTTTTCATGCACATTCCACGCATTATAGGGCCGCCCCCGCGCCTTTTTTAAGCAACCCTTCGCATTTTTATCATGCCCCCCAACGTAAAATCAACATTCTTCAACTTTTTAAGCCCAATCCGCCCCCATTTGGCCCCTTTTGGCGCATTTTCTTAATTTTTCCAACGCAAATTTATCCATTCTCCAATCCCGCCTTACGGACCCGGTGCCAAATCCTGTAAATCCGGTTAATTCTGTCTAAATTTACCCCAAAAGGACGGGGTTCGTTCAATGGGGTAAAGGTTTTTTTAACCACGAATTTCACGAATTACACGGATTAAAAGCAATAATTAGTGAAATTGGTGTAATTCGTGGTTAGATTTATCCGTTGTTGCCAACATCCCATTTAATGGACCCCGTGCCACCCCAAAATTGGCGCTTCTTATATTTCACCGTTAAAAGACGTGAAATACCCTTAGCTTTTGCCAAAGCGTTTGCTCTGTTCTATGATAATCGCTTATGGCTACGGACAACACCCCATCCCCAACCAAATCAATCCGGCAGCGGTTGGAGCCTATCCTGGCCTGGCCCTGGATTTTGGTCCCGTTATTGGCCGGACTGGCCTGGCTCTATCTCCGCACTATGCCGCCGGGCATGAGTTCCTGGATCGTCGAAGGCTGGGACTCGGCCATGTTGCAGGTGACCGGCAGCACTTGGGGCATTCCGCATTCGCCGGGGTATCCGTTATACACCATCTTGGCTAATCTATTTGTCCGCTTAATCGGCTGGCTGCCCGGCCTGACCGGCACCGAAGTCGCCTGGCGGGTTAGTTTTTTCTCAACGGTCACCAGCCTGTCAACCCTGGTGCTGGTTTATTTGATTGTGCGCCGGTTAACCCGTAATCGCTTTATTGCCCTGGGTATGGCCGCTCTGCTGGGCGTCAGCTTTATCTTCTGGCGGGGCGCGATTATGGCCGAAGTTTACAGCCTTAACGCGCTCATTTTCGCCCTGACCTACTGGCTGGCCCTGGTGTGGGATGCCGACCGGCGGGATCGCTGGCTGGTGCTGCTCGGTCTGGTGCTGGGCGCGGGCCTCGTTCATCATCGTACCGCGTTCTTTTTACCGCTGACCATCGCCCTGTGGGTGATGATCCGGCGCGAGAAAAAACAGAACCCCTGGGACGCCTTTGTCCAGACCACGCCCCGCTGGCGGCTGGTGCTGCGCCGTTGGCTGATTTTAGGCGGGTGCGCCCTGCTGCCGCTGGTGACCTATCTGTACCTGCCCTGGGCCGCGCAGAACCGCGTGGGGCTAACCTGGCTCTATGCCGACGCCTCGGATTGGAATACGTTCTGGTTTATCGTGCTGGCGCGCGAATGGTGGGGGCTGGTCCAGACGCCGGCCACGGCCTCGGACTGGTGGGCGGGCTTGGTTTCGTTGTTTCAGCAGCAGGCCGGCCAAATTACGGCCATTGGCGTCATTGGCGGCGTCATCGGCATTCTGTGGGCGCGGCGTTATTTTTGGCTGTTTGGCCCGCCGCTGA
>JAGRCC010000708.1 GCA_020433785.1 Anaerolineae bacterium | reverse complement strand
CCCAGCGGGGGGAGAAGTCGTCCAGATTTTGAATGAAGGGCCGCTCCGGGTTGACCACAGCTTGACCCTGCTCATTTTTCCAGGCCAGGCCCAAGACCTTCCCCCAATTTCGGCCGTTTTGCAATTCGCGGGTGAATTCTTGAGCCGTCACCTCGCCTTCATTGACGATGATGAAATCGACGTAATCTTCCTTTAGAACATCTTCCGGCATAATGGTGGCGTGGACCCCGCCCCACACGGTCGGGATGCCCATCGCGTGAACTTGCCGGGTGGCATTGATGGCGTAGGCCAACTGCGGGCCGGTGATGGTGCTGATGCCCACCCACAGCGGGCGGACCTCCTCGACCCGCTGCACGAAGCGCTCGACGCCTTCGCCGTTTTCATGCCATAACTCAACGGTTAAGCCCTGCTGGGTTAAAGCATCGGCGACGTACATGATGCCAAAGGGCGGGTACATATCCCGTTCGCTGCGGAAATTCACCAGAATTATGTCAGGCATGTTGGCTCCTCCGTTTACGTTGATCGGTTAATAGAATTTGCTAACTCAAGTTGATAGCGTCTATTTCACCAGAGGGAAGTAGGGCGTAGGGAGTCAGGAGTAATAAAAATTTCTCTTACTCCCTACGCCTTACGCCTTACTCCCTGGCTTGGTGGCAACTTAAGTCTATTATGACTTACGCAGTTGGGTGTTGTGAACCAGGTGACAGTCACTTTTGGCCGAAAGTGAACGTCCGTTTAGCCCAAACAGGTCGATTTATCGCGTCTAAGTGACTGTCACCTTTTGAACTGCGTAACTCATATCTATATCAAGCGGCCTTTTCGGCGTGAGGAATACGAACTTCCTCGTGATATGAGCGCTCGGTGTTGACCGTCCAGATATCGTGCTGCTCGCCGAGAATGTTTTTGACGGCCAGCATGGCGGTGAGCATCGAGTGATCCTGGTTGTTGTACATGTGCAGCCCGTTGCGACCGGCTGTTTGCAAGTTGGGAATGGTATCGATATAGGCTTTGATGTCCTCCAGGTAAAGCTTGTACTCACCGGTGTAAACCGGATAGGCTTTTGGCTGGCGAAAAACGACGCCATCAACAACGTCCTCTGCATTCAACAGGCCAATCTGAGCCACTTCGCGCCGGCCCAGGTCGATCAGATCGGCGTCGGCCATCTGCCACAATCGATCCCCTTCCGTGCAAAAATATTCTAAGCCCAGACAGGTGGTGTGGCCGTTGGGAACCATATACGGGCTCCAATTCTTAAAATTCTGAATGCGCCCCACCTCAACCTCCGGACTATGAATGTAGATCCAGTTGTCGGGAAACAGTTCAGGCTGGCGCACAATGAGCGCCACCGTGAGAAAATCGCGATAAGCCAGCCGGCCGGCCATATCAAGCAGGTGAACCGGCGGGGCCGGGTTGATCCGCTTGATCAACTGGCTGAGGGGCATGCTGTTGATGATGTGAGCCGCCTCAATTTCCAAAGTTTCGCCACACGGTCCCTGTGCGGTGATGGTCGCAATCCGGCGGCTGTTGCAGTTCAAGCGTACCACTTCGTGCTCGGTCAACACGCGATTACCTTGCGCCTCGACCAAGGCTTGGACTTTCTCCCACAGCATGCCCGGCCCCTGGCGTGGGTAGTGAAACTCCTCAATCAAGGTTTTGACGCTCTGGTTGCGCGGTCGGAGCAGGGCGTTGCGAATGGCGACCGGCAAGGATAGGCCCTTGATACGTTGGGCGGCCCACTCCGCTTTGATCTCGTGACAGGGAATGCCCCACACTTTCTCAGTGTAGGTCTTGAAAAACACCTGATAAAGCCGCCGGCCAAAACGATTGGAAACCCACTCTTCAAAGCTCTCTTCGCTGGGGTAGGGAAAGAGCTGCGAGTGGAGATAGCTCAAGACCACCCGGGTGCTTTCCACTAACCCCAAATTAAACAGCGCATCGAAGGGTCGAATGGGGTAATGAAAGAATTTGCGATTGTAGTAAATTCGCGACAGACGCGGCCGGCGTAGAAAATCATCGCCCATGACTTCGTGCCAAAACGTATTGACGGCATCGATCTTGGTGTAGAAACGGTGACCGCCGATATCAACGTGGTAGCCTTTGTAGCGTTCGGTGCGGGATATGCCGCCCACCAGCGCCGCCTTTTCCAGGACGATGACGTTTAAGCCCGCTTTGGTCAGTTGGTAAGCTGCCGTCAATCCGGCCGGACCGGCCCCAATGATGGCCACATCTGTTTTTAGATACTGCGTTTGCGCTGACTCCTTCTGCTCCACTCAATGTCCTTTGGTTGGGATTTTTTTAGGGGTAAATGGTAATTGGTAATTAGAGATTAGAAATTAGAAGTCGAGTCTCCATTTACCCAACTCAATTGTCCAAGTTATTTTTCGCTCGCTTCTTAAACCGGTAGTTTGGTGCGCAGGTTCTTGAACATGTTGGAAACGGCCATCTTCATTCGGACACCGTACTGCTTCTCGTCGAGACCCAAAATCTCAAGTTCACGCGGCGTCATTTGGGCGCGAACTTCGGGCGATAAATGCTGGCGGCGGTCGCCCGGTCGCGGGGTATCGACTCGCAGGTAGTGGGCTAAGATGGCCCGGCGCGGTTTATCGGTGCGATTGAGACCGCCGGCATGCCAGCAGTGGCCGTTGAACACGCCCACATCGCCGGCCTGGCCGACCATACAGGTTTCATCGGGATGGAAGGCGTAGGTATCTTTCAACACGTCTCGCGGCACTTTATGAGTCAGATGCGTACCGGGGATAATACGGGTCGCGCCGTTGTCGACCGTAAACGGATCGAGCATCCAGACGGCGGTGCAGC
>JAGRCC010000707.1 GCA_020433785.1 Anaerolineae bacterium | reverse complement strand
TCGTGAATCCAGTTGTCGAAGACGGAGAAGTTAGGTTCAGCCGGCCCGCCGCCGGAACCAAACACAAAGGCGATGTCAGGATAATCGGCCGCTACCCGGCGCACAGCTTCTTCGTTGCCAAAGGCGTCGCCGAAGATGACATCGGGCTGGGTTTCTTCGGCCACTTCGCGCAGAACGCGCTCCATATCGCCCGAGTAGCCGATGTCGTCAGTAAAGGTATATTCGATCTGGCCGGCTTCCTGAGCCGCGTTCAGGGCCGCATGGATGACGCCGTCCCACGGTTCTTCGATAGCCGTGGCATAGGCTCCAAACACAACCAGCGGTCCACTTTCAGTCTCGGCCGCCGCTGCTTCGGTGGTAACTTCAACCGTGACCACTTTTTCCACTTCCTTCTCAACTTCAACGGTCACAATCTTTTCGACCTCTTGGGTCACGACCACTGTTTCGACGACTGCGACCGGTGCTGGCGCAGCGCCACAAGCGGCCATCAGGCTGAGCAAGACGGTTCCCAATAGTAAAATCAATGTCTTTCTTAACATTAGTTTCTCTACTCCTTTTATTTGATAAAATTTTCAATAACGGTCTTAATGAATGAAACCAACGTACCATTCAGGTGATTGGTACATTGGCTCGAATCGAGCGCAATGTGGACTACAACGATGCAATTTCCGTGATTAAGTTTCAGTTACCCGGTCTCAACAATCGGATTTGGCGTAGCGATGATCATCATCAACAAAAAACACGCGAGGATCGCCGGTTTAGAAATGCCGATATTTGCAGCTAGGCAGAGGGATTCACTACAGCGTGAGGAAAGTTGATTGAGCTATAGTTTAGAGGTTAGAAGTGAACGTGGTGAACCCTCACCTCCTTATCTCTTTGAAGCTGGATTATATCATTTCGGAATAAATTAGCAAATGATTATTTGGCTATAACCCCTCAAACAAATCTGTACCCTGCCAGTCACGCTCAGGCCAAGCTAGAACAAAATGCTCGCGGCTCATCAGCGTTTTGACCTCTGTTTCTGGCGCCTGGCGAAACATACTTTCCGCACCAAGTTGGGTCTGGTGGCAGTGGAGCGCCGCCCACTTAGCCTCAATCATCCCGCTCACGTCCATTACGACATTGACCTGTTCATCCGGCCAGCCGAGTTCAAAACCGGCTTGTTTTCTGAAATTATCAAAGTGGCTGGTGTCCAATCCTTGGGCGACCATTTGGTGGCGCATCTCAACAAAAGTTGAGCGCGGCAGTACCGCGTAAAACAGCCGCGACGGTTGCCACGCCGATCCCTGTTCCGGATATTGATCGGGGTTTCCGGCAGCGTGAAAGGCGGCAACTGTGTGCCGGTGGATTGCCAGGTGATCGGGGTGGCCGTAGCCGCCTTGGGGATCGAACGTTACGATCACTTGCGGTTGCATCTGCCGGATCAGGCCGACCAGACGCGCAATGACGGTCTCTGCATCGATGTTGACGAACGCGCGAGGATCGTCATTCTCAGCTGTGCCAGCCATTCCGGAGTCGCGGTGGTCGAGAAAGGTCAGATTATCAAATCCCAGGGCTTGACAGGCACAGCGAAGTTCGTTTTCACGAACCTCAGCTAAGGTCTCCGGGGTGGCCAGGGTGGGATCGGAAATTTCGCCGACTTCGCCACGGGTAGCACAGACCAGCGCTACATGGACCCCATGTTGAGCATAATTAGCTAACATGCCGCCGCTGCCAAATACTTCATCATCGGGATGGGCAAAGCAGGCCAGTAGGGTAGGGTTTTCGATCATAGGGTGGGTCTCCTATCGTAAGTGTAGGTCACTATCTAGTTTTAATGGTTATACTATAAAATTGCGGTGGGAGGCAAAAATAGGTTATCTAATCGTTGTTGTCCTGGGTATTTGAAGGGGCTACGCCCCGAATTTTTTTTGAAATTGACAGAAATCGATTAACCTGCTATAGTATCGTTTAGTAGGTATAAGAAAGTATCTGTTTGGTTTCAAAAGCGATCGCCAGATATCTGGGCGGTCGCTTTTTTCATGCAGTACCCT
>JAGRCC010000706.1 GCA_020433785.1 Anaerolineae bacterium | reverse complement strand
CTTCCCCGCCTACGCGAGGACAAGCTTAGCGGGAATCCACCCTTGCAATGGGAGTAGATGCCCGATAAAAACATTCGGGCATGACAGAGGAGCCTGCCGAAAACCTCTCATTACTTAATTTACGGTGTACTTACCTAATCTAAAGAAATAAGGAGATTTTATGCTAACTGTTAATCTTGTCCCCTTAATTTCATACGTGTTGATTTCAACCTTTACGCCTGGACCCAGCAACATCTCCACCGCGTCGATGGGAGTGCTGCACGGGTACAAAAATACGCTGAACTATCAAGTGGGTCTGGCTGTGGGGGTTTTGTTGGTGATGCTGCTTAGCGGGTGGGTGTCCGGGCTGCTGTTGAGTTTCCTTCCGGCGCTGGAACCGGCGCTGCGTTACATCGGCGCGGGGTATATTCTTTACCTGGCCTGGATCATTCTCAAAGCGAGCTACGCCTTTGCTGACGACAATATAAAACCCATGGGTTTTGGCCATGGGTTTATGCTACAACTATTAAATCCAAAATTGATGGTTTATGCCTTAACGCTGTTTTCCGCGTTTCTGGCTCCCATTACCGGCGACGCCAGGCTGTTAACCGGGGCCGTGATCCTGCTGGCGCTGACGTCGTTTTGCGCTACGTCGGTCTGGGCTTTATTCGGTACGGTGATTAAGACCTATCTACATCACCCTCAGGTGAAAGTGGCGACCAATATCATTCTCTCCCTTTTCTTGGTGTATACGGCAGTGGTGCTGGCTGGTATCCTGTAGTCTTCAAATCAACTTCTTCAGGTGAGATAAATGCTCATTAAACATCAATTTGAGCGAACGTACCGCCATAAACCAGATCTCGCACCCCTTGAGAAGCTAGAAAATCGTGGGGAAAGCCCAATTCGATCCGGCTCACTTCATCCAACTGCGTTAGCTGCTCAGCGGTTAAGGTGACGTTAAGACAGCCTAAATTGTCCTCAAGCTGCGCCACATTCCGAGCGCCAATCAACGGGATCATAGAACCCGGCTGCTGCCGTACCCAACTCAACGCCACCTGCGACGGGCTACAGTTTATCGTTTCAGCGATATCGACCACGGCCTGGGCGACGGTCAACTTTTGGGGATCGATGGCGCCCCACAGAGCGGCTCGACCCTTGGCATCTTGATCAGACCGGTTGTATTTGCCGGTTAGCACGCCCGAGCCCAACGCGCCCCATGCGGTCACACTCATGTCGAAAGCGCGGGCCATCGGCAGCAAGTCGCGCTCCACAGCGCGTTCGACCAGACTGTACTGTATCTGCAAGCCGATAAAGGGCGACCAGCCTCGCAAAGCGGCCAGCGTGTTGGCCTGCGCCACAACCCAGGCCGGTGTGTCGGAAATGCCGACGTACAGCACTTTCCCGGCTCGAACCAGATTGTCCAACCCTTGCATCACTTCCTCAACCGGTGTGATAAAATCCCAGGCGTGGACCCAAAAGACATCGATGTAATCAGTCTTGAGTCGCTTCAAGCTGGCTTCCAGCGAGCGGACCATATTCTTGCGGTGGTTGCCGCTGGCATTGGGGTCATTCTGGCGGTCGAACAACGTGTATTTGGTCGAAAGGACAAAATGATCCCGATCGGCGGCGATAAAGTCACCCACGTATTGCTCGCTCGTGCCTTCCGTGTAGCGGTTGGCCGTATCGATAAAGTTGCCGCCCGCTTCAGCATAGCCGTCAAATATTTTTTGGCTCTCCTCTTTCGAGGCGCCCCAGCCCCACGTTTCACCAAAGGTCATGGTCCCCAGGGCCATTTCAGAAACCCGCAGACCACTCTTGCCCAGTAACTTATATCGCATTATGCTTTCTCCAAATGGTGACTAAGTTTTGTAAAAACATTCGAAACCAGTATATAACATACACGCCAAGTTTCAAGTAGGTACTTTTTTGAGCGATAGTTACTTTTTGGTGCCTGTTAAGTCATTTTTTGGTTTTTAGTAAAAGAGTCAGACAGTCTCACCTGAGATGACACCGACAATGAAAATAGCCGACTACCGACTACCGACATCTGACGACTGTATTTGCAGAGGAGCGAAATGGGATGGACAATCCAATCAGACCCAACGTGTTAGACCCCAACTGCGGCTCGCGGCGGGCCTTAGATTTGATCGCCGATAAATGGACGATGTTGGTGGTGTATGTTTTGGCAGCACACCAGACAGTGCGGTACGGGGAACTACAGCGGCAAATTGGCGGCATCTCGCAGAAGATGTTAACTCAAACGCTGCGCAAAATGGAGCATGACGGGCTGATCAACCGGACCGTGTATCCGGTGGTTCCGCCTAAAGTCGAATATTCGTTGACCCCGCTGGGCTGCACCCTGATCGAGCCGTTATCGGCTCTGTGTCAGTGGTCCGAGACGTACATGCATCAAGTCGAAGCCGCCCGCTCAGCGATGCTTAACCGCAACGGCGCTGAATGACCGGCATGATATTGAAACGATATATATTTTAATGCCCCTTTTCGTACGAGCCACCGTCGCCAGCTAGTCGCATTTTGGGGAAGAATATTCTCTGCATAAAACGCCAGACAGCGTCGGCGGCCAGGAGAATACTCATCAAAATGAAAAAGGCGCCCAGCCATTGCAGCGGCGTCAAACGTTCCCCTAAAAAAATGACCGACCAGACAATGGTCAGCGATGTTTCCAGCGGCGTTAATAGCACAAATTGCCCGCTGCCGATGCGGTTAATGGCGCTGTACGTGAGAACGCGCCCGATGTAGGTAGCGAAAATCCCTAAAAAGAGCATCGCGATCCAGCCTGTTGGCGTCGGGACATACGTTTCAGCCCCGGTGAGGACCCACACGATTACAATGGCGATGGTGGCCGAGATAACCAAAATCGTGGTTATCGTCCAGGTGTTGTACGGCTTTAAAAACCACTGCACCGAAACCATATGGATGGAATACAGGATCGAACTAATCACGAGCAGCAGCAGGCCAAAGGCATTGGCCGAGCCGCCGAGACCGATCATCAGGTAAAGGCCAGCCAGCCCGACCAGCCAGCGCAAACTATGGCGCAACGTGATCGGTTCGCCCCGAAAAAACAGTAGACCCAGCGTAAAGAGTTGAACCAGCGCCACGGAGGTCATCGAGGCAATCGAGGCGCTCACCGTTTCCAAAACGGTGAAGAAGGCGGTCATCATAAAGCCGTTGATCATGCCCGATCCAACGCTGACCCAAAACCCAAAGCGATCCAGGGGGCGGCCTCCGCCTGATTTTTTCACCGGCAGCACGCTTAAGGTGATGCTGTAAAGAAGAACCGCCAGCAAAAAGCGCCCGCTAAGCAGCGTGACCGGACTCATTCCGGCCAGAATGACACCGCGAGCGATCGGGGCGTTGGTACTGTAGGCGATGGTCGCCACGATGGCAAAGAGCCAACCGAGACGCTTACTCACGAGCCGTTTTGGGGATGGTTGGCTAGCAGCACCGGCTTTTCATAACAGATACTCAGCGG
>JAGRCC010000705.1 GCA_020433785.1 Anaerolineae bacterium | reverse complement strand
TTCGAGAAGGAACGACGAGAAATCCCTGAGAACAATGTTTGCAAGCAGACGCTATAGGGATTTCTCCGCCTGCGGCTACGAAATGACATGATTGGATGTCAAGTGCGTAACTCCTAACCCGGACAAGCCGGAACCAAAAAGGATTTAACGCTAAAGGCGCTATAGGCGCAAGAGACGCCAAAGGATATATAAAAACGTTTGCGACTTTAGCGCCATTTGCGTCTTTTGCGTTTGGATTCCCGGCCCCACTTCTTGCTTTTTTGGTCAGAAGTGACTTGGTTAGATACTAATCCTGTGATTGAGATTGGTTTAGTAATATTAGGCTTATCGAAGCATCAAAGCAAATTAAAAAAATTTTGAGGGAAGGTTGTACTTTATGATTGTTAACGGTTATAATTAATTATACTTTCCACTCGTTTGCTAAATCATTGTTTCTTCTCTACTCAGGCCAGCGCTGATACTAGTTAGCGGTGAATGGCTTATCTACCGAAATAATCACCGCCTCTAACGCTAACTAACTCCTACCGTTAATTTACTAATTAAAACGTGGTTTGTTTTCCGATGGCGTGCGGGTTGGGTTATGATTAAGTAGCCCTTGTTCTTACAGAAAGGTTATAGTATACTGTAACAACTCTCATAGTTCCTCCCTTGAATTCTCCAAAATTCCCGAACGATCTAAATACATAACCCAATTGCAGGCGAAACAGGCATCTGATGAAGGGCAAACTTTTGAGGAACAGTTATCATTAACATTAATTCAGAACATAGTACCCTGCTTCAAGGTTGGGTTGTATGAATAGCTCAAAATCCAGTACAGTGGTGAAGCGACAACTTGAAACGGCGCTTCAATTATTAGAAACCGGTAATCTTGACAACTTACGTTCCTTGTTACAAAAAATGCATAAGGGCGAAGAGACTCGGCTGGCTTATCATGCCTCGGCGGAGGCTGAATACCGCTACTACCAGCAGTTGTTCGAATTTGCGCCGGACGGCTACCTGGTTACGGATGTAGCGGGCATTGTCAAGGATGCTAACCGGGCCGCTGAAACCCTGCTCAACCAAAGTCTCGATTTTCTAAAAGACAAATTTATCGATAGTTTTGTCAGCAAAGAGGTCAGACCTTCATTTCACGATTACCTCCATTATCTGGAAGACAGTCGGGTAACTGCTTACGACGATTGGCAGACCATTATCGAACCGCCGGGGTTGCCCGCTTTTCCGGCCACTATCGCGGCGACCCGGCTTACAGATAAACATCGGCGTGTTATCGGCTTTGGCTGGCTCATCCATAGAGTTCGTTCGCCCCACCTCAGCGATGAGTCGACACCGGCCATGCCCAGTTTCGAACAGCAAGTGATGGTCCATACGGCTGAACTGAGTGAGACCAATCGCCAACTGCGCCGGGAAATTGAACGGCGGATCAAGATCGAGGCCGATCTGCAAGAGAGTGAAGCGCGTTATCGGGCGATCATCGAAGATAATAGCGAGCTAATTTGCCGACTCAAACCGGATGGCACGTTGACCTTTGTCAACACGGCCTTTTGCCGCTACTTTGGCAGAAGCCCCGATGATCTAATCGGCCGTAGTTTTTTCCCCATTGTGCCCAAAGAAGATCGTCAGTTGTTAGAGCAGTATTTGGCCTCGTTAAATATCGAACAGCCGTCCGGCAATATTGAACATCGGGTTATTTTGCGCAACGGCGAAATTCACTGGCAGCGTTGGTCCGACCGCTTGATTTTTGATCAAGACGGCTGTTTGGTTGAGATTCAATCGGTGGGCCGCGATATCACCGACCGGAAACAAGTGGAGCTAGCGTTGATCGAAGAGCGTAAGATGCTGCGGACGCTAATCGATAGCTTACCGGACGCGATCTATTTCAAAGATACGCGAAGCCGATTTATTATCGGGAACCAGGCCGTAGCCCGGCTGATGGGCGCCCATTACGGAGAAGAGCTAGTTGGGAAAACCGACTTCGACTTTTACCCTCAAGATATAGCAGTTAACTATTACACCGATGAACAAGCCGTGGTGGAATCGGGTCAACCCATAGTGGCTAAAGTAGAGCCGGTTATCAATCCGTTAGGAGAGCGTCGCTGGCTGTCAACGACAAAGCTGCCTTTGCGAGACCAGGACGGCAAGGTTATCGGCCTGGTCGGCATTGGCCGGGATATTACTCAGCATAAAGAACTGGAGGAAGCCTTATACCAAAAGA
>JAGRCC010000704.1 GCA_020433785.1 Anaerolineae bacterium | reverse complement strand
CCTAACGACAGCACAAAATAGACGGTAATCATCACCGTCCAAAAGCGAACGATGGGACTGGCCCAAGCACGAATAATGATATAGCTGGCCAGCAGCAGCGGCACGAACCCGGCAAAGATCAAGCGCTCCGAGGTGGTGGTGCTGAAGTTATCGGCGATGGATTTAGCCCACTCGCCCCACAGCGGGTGCATTTCCGAGGGGGTGACGTAGGCCAGCAGGTCGGCGGAGAGGGTGATGTTTTGCACCAGGCCGGTCTCCAGATCGGGCCGGGCGCTGGCGTCGCGGACCATCGGCAGCAGCAGCGGCGAGCTGACCAGGCCGAAAACCAGGCCAATAGCCAAAACGATAACCAAAGGCTGAATGATGAATGATGAAGGATGAATTTGGGGTGATGAATTTGGGGAACGGAGTCGCCAGCGGTAGATGAGGGTCCAGAGGAGGGCGACGCCGGTGAAGATGAGCAGGTAGAGGGTGTGGTACAGGGCAACTAGAGTGGCGAGGAGGAGAAAGAAGGCGCACAGGATCACGTCGCGCCACAGGTGAGGCGAAGGGGTGGCGGCGGTGGACCAAGGACGTAGGGTGCGCAGCAGCCACAGCACATAGAAAACCGGCCAGGTCATTGAAAAGACTTGCATGTGGCCCAACAGATGGGCCATATGAAACGGCGACATGGTAAAGACCAGCCCGCCCACAAACGCCGCCGGGCGCAGGCCGCGCGCGCCGGCGGGCGAGAAGCGCGTGAGCGTGTGTAGCGACAATAGATAACCGCCATAGCCGGCCATAACGTAGCTGGCCAAGACCACGCTATTGTAAGCGATAGCCAGTCCAAAGTTGAGTTGCAGTGGCAGCGTCCACAGCCCGTTGAGAATATTGAGGGTGTGAAACAGCAGGCTGACGCCCGTCGGCGCGTACAGGTAATCGGTAAAAAACGGGTTGGTTCCCTCCACCAGCAGCGCCTGTTTGACCCACCACAGGTTCCAGTAATTCTGCCAACCGTCGAAGCCGTCGCCGGGAATGGCATCGGTCAGATGGCGGGCGACCGGCCAGGTCATCAATACAGTCAGGCTGAGGTATCCCAATAAAATAAGTAGGGTGTATTTTTTCACGGTTTGAGAGTCTCGAAAAACGGCCGGCCCTCGTATACGTATGAAAGACCTGGCAGGGTTTGGATAATGCCGTTTGGTGTAAGATATATCCCATCGGCCCTGAATTACGCCCGTCATTTTCTGTAAAACTTGCCAGGTCTTCCGGTCTTAAGCAGCAGAGGCCAAGCACATGGTCAGCGGAGATGATACCCAACAACCGGCATATAGGCAACCGAGCAGGCGGCACAACACTATTAGTCGAAGCGATAAAGTTAAACCTGCTGGAAGCAATCCTGGGCTAGACGTAGTTACACCGATTGAGGTTGAATTTTTCGTCTTGATAGGGTACTATGGTCTCATTATTGAGTGCGCTATTTCCCGAAATACAATACCCAACATACAGTTACACATTAGGTTCGCTACGATGCCGCTCTCCCCGTCTGCAGCAGTATGAGGTGATACTGCTAGATTAACTATCTTTGATTTATATTTGCAAGACGAGGGCATAAAAACAATGAAGTTTAGCTTCAGAGCCTACCTACTTAAAATTACGGTCCTGGCCGTCACTTATTGGGGAACAGCTCAATTGGGGCTGCTGTTCTCATCTATAGAAAATGATGGGGGAGGGCTATGGCCGCCGGCCGGCATTGCTCTGGTCGCCCTACTTATTTTTGGCCATCATCTGTGGCCCGGCGTCGTGCTCGGTGCCTTTTTAACCCATGTTTCAACCGGGGCGGCGGTTACCTTTGCCTTGGTGATAGCCATCAGCAGCACCTTGGAGGCACTAGCGGGCGTTTATTTGCTGCGTCACGTTGATTTTGACCAGATGCTAAGCCGTAGACGCGATGTGGTCAGCTTGATTTTTTGGGGGGCGATTATCAGCCCTTTGCTCGGCGCGACCATCGGCGTGACCGGGTTGGGGCTAATCGGCCTGGTGCCCTGGCCGGCCTATCTTTCAGTCTGGTGGACATGGTGGTTGGGGCATGCTCTGGGCGTGCTGGTCATCGCTCCGCTGGGGCTGATCTGGACCGGGCGTCACAATTCCCTGGACCGGGGGATATTTAGTCAAGGGCTGACCAACGGGGCGGATGGACAAGGCAGACCGATTCCCCCTGCCGGGATTATCGCTTCGGCGATGGACGCCATTATCACCGTTAATGAAACCCAGCGCATCATCCTCTTCAACGCCGCCGCCGAGGAAGTATTTGGTTGTTCTGCTGCCAAAGCAATCGGGCAGTCGCTCGACCGTTTTATTCCGACCCGCTTTCGAGACGCGCATACGCATCATATCCAACGCTTTGGCCAGTCTGGCCTAACCAACCAAAAAATGGGGCGGTTGACCCCGCTGTGGGGCCTGCGGAGCAACGGCCAGGAGTTTCCTATTGAAGCCTCGATATCGCAGATGGAAATTGCCGGTCAGAAGCTCTATACGACCATCCTACGAGACGTTACCGACAAGTTACAAACCCAGCAGGACCTCCTCTCTAGTGAAGCCCGTTACCGGGCCATTGTCCAAGACCAGACCGAACTCATCTGCCGCTCAACGCCGGACCAGGTGCTGACCTTTGTCAACAATGCATACGCCCGGTATTTTGGGCGCTTGCCCGAAGAACTGATCGGACAGAGTTTCCTAGATCTTATTGCTCCGGAAAACCGCCAGTTTATCCGCACCAATCACGCCAACTTGTCCCCGGAAAACCCGATGGTTAGCAACGAGCTTGAGGAAATGAGGGCCGACGGCAGTCGGCGCTGGCTACACTGGACCGACCGGGGCATCTTTGATCAGACCGGGCAACTGGTTGAAGTTCAAGCGGTGGGGCGGGATATAACGGAGCAAAAACAGGCCCAACAACAAATCGAATTTCAAAAAACGCTGTTGGAGTGCGAGTTGGAAGCCAGTCCTGATGGTATTCTGATCGTCTCTGGAGAACGCGAGTGGCTTTACGCCAACCAACGCTTTGTGGACATGTGGGGACTTCTCCCGGAAATTGTGGCGGCCCGCTCCAGTCCAGTCACTTTGGCCTATATCCGGTCGCTGCTGGTTGAGCCGGAGGTCGTCATTGCTGGCATCGAATATTTATTGGAGCATCCCGCTGAAACAAATCGGGTAGAGATTCGCCTGAAAGACGGGCGGGTGTTCGATCGCTACAGTGCACCCATTGTCAGCGCGGCCAATGAGTACTATGGCCGCCTATGGATTTTTCGGGATATTACCCGCGAGAGACAGTTGGAAGCGCAGCTACTGCAATCCCAAAAAATGGAAGCTATCGGCCAATTGGCCGGTGGCATTGCCCACGATTTCAACAATATCCTGGTTCCGATCATCGGCTATGTTGAATTAGGCATGATGCAATTATCACCAAACGACAAACTGTATTCCGACCTACAGCGGGTGCGTGAAGCGGCCGAGCGAGCGGTTAGTCTGACCCAGCAGATATTGGCTTTTAGTCGTAAGCAGATGCTGGAAATGCGCGTTCTCGATCTTAACGGGTTAGCGTCAGAGTTTCAGCAGTTGATTCAGCGGCTAATTGGAGAAGATATTGAGCTACAAACGTTTCTGGAACCGGCGCTTTACCAGGTCAAAGCCGATAAAGGCCAAATTGAACAGGTATTGTTAAATCTGGTAGTCAACGCCCGTGATGCGATGCCAACTGGGGGTAAGCTGTCCCTGGAAACGGCTAACGCCTATTTGGATGAAGCCTACTTAAAAAAATATACCGGCCCACAAACGCCCGGGCACTATGCCATGTTGGCCGTCAGTGACACGGGTAATGGCATGGATCCCGCCATCCAACAACAGATTTTCGAACCCTTTTTCACCACCAAAGCCCAAGGCCGAGGAACGGGCCTGGGCCTGGCGACCGTCTTTGGGATTATCAAACAGCACGGTGGCTACATTTGGGTCTACAGTGAACTGTATAAAGGCACCACCTTTAAAATTTACCTCCCTAAAGCGAATGAGACCATGCAAACGCCGCCTACGACCCATCCGATAGCCGGCTCGGATTATGGATCGGAAACGATTTTGGTGGTTGAAGATGAAGAGATGGTACGCCATTTAGTCTGTGAAACTCTGGCGTCCCACGGGTACAAGGTTATCGAAGCCCTAGGTCCTGCGGATGGCCTGCGCCTGGCGGCTGAGCAAAAAGATATCATTCACTTGTTGCTGACCGATGTCATTATGCCTAATATGAATGGCCGCGAGTTGTATGAAAAAATGACGGCGTTTAAGCCCGATATCAAAGTCCTGTATATGTCGGGCTATACGGATAACGTTATCGTTCACCACGGTATATTGGATGAAGGGATAAATTTTCTGCAAAAGCCATTTACGGTTCGCATGCTTACGCGCAAAGTCAAACAGGTTTTGAGTTAGTCGTAATCAATGAACTTAGCACTTTTATTCATGGGGTAATTGGGGCAATAGGTATGGCTAACCGGAGCCTCAACTCCTAACCGATAATTTCAGGGGCGGTAATATTTGGTTACGAGTGGCTTTTTGTCGGTTAAGACGGCAATGGTGTTATTGTTGGTGGTGGTAGCTGCCTCCAGATGGATTGCAGTTTGGCGAGCCTGCTGCAGCGCCTCGGGATTACCGCCGTTTTGCCCCAATATCGCTAAGGTTTTATCGTTGCTTTCAGTCGCCGCCGTTAAATGTGCGGCGGTATTAAGGGCATAGGTCAGTGCTTGTTCGCCATTGTTGATGTCTTCTAACGCGTTGATGGTTTGCTGGTTGCTGGCGGTAGCTGCCTGTAGGTGCGTTGCAGTTTGGCGGGCGTAGGCCAGCGCCATATCTTGGGATGGCGGCGGAGGCGGGGTTAATTTGTCCGGCCAAGTGAACCCTTTTTGAACTGCCTCCTTAAAATCTGCCTGCACCGCCGGCTGATCCTCGATAGAATACCCCAACTGATCTTTCCTCCACCGAAACAGCGTCAGACATCGAATAACTTGCTTGGGGTTTTGTACGTTCCAGGCGTTAATGTCTTTATAGGCTTCTCTGACCCAGCCGTTGTTACCGCCCGTCCAGTTTTTGTCGTTGCCGTTGGTCTCGGTAATGTAAATGGGTTTATCCAGAAAGTTCATGGCTCGCAAGCCGTTAAGAAAATCTTTGTAGGCCCAAAAATGGTAATGCCGGTTTTGGAACGGCGGCGCCATCGTTTCCGTCGAGCGGATGAGCTGGGGATCGTGTCCGTGAGTGTAAGTGTGTAGGGCCACGCCATCGACATCATCAAATTTTTGAACACCCCAGATTTGGTCTTGTAGATATTGCACCCAATCGCCGGTGGGATTGGTCGCGTATTTTACCGAGGCGTTCCAGGGACCGGGGCCAGCCACTAACACCAAATCTTGCCCGTGGCCGGGCCGTTTTCTAATTTCGTTGCGGCAGAGTTTGTAACAGGCGGCATAATCGCCGGGGAAAATAGGATTGCCGTTTGGCCACTCCGCCTCCAGGTTTGGCTCATTGCCGATGACCCAGATATTGCAGCCTTGGGAAGCCTGCACAAAATTGCCGCAACGTACCGCAAAATCACGGTAATATTGCGGCTCAGGAATGGTGCCGGTTGACCCGTAACCATTATTTAATCGGGAAACGACGGTTAAACCCTGGGCTGAAATGGCCGAATAGTTAGCGCCGTGGCTGTTATAGGGATCGCGGCCAATATCTTCGGTAATGATCACCCAACCTTGGCCGGCCAGCAGAGCCTCACCGCCGGCATCGTGCAGGGCGTATATATAGTTGTTTTCGGTTATGCTCACAAACTTCCCCCAGTAAGAAGTCATCAGGCCGCCCAAGATTATACCGTGGCGGCATGGCGGCATTTGCGGTTTTAGAAATTAATCGGTAAATGTGTCGGAGCAACAAAGCAAGCTTTGTTATTCCTCGATTAATTTATTGATTTACAATTGCGCCTAATAAGTGTATTTCAATAGCTCATCAAAGCAAAATCATTAAGGTCACAGATACCAAGCTGGCTAGAATGGTCCTGAAAGAATTCCAAAAGTTCCACCGGGATTCAAAATCGTCACGAGCCTGTTTCTGCATGAGGTCATCTGCTGAAGAGGTATCGAGAGTCTGTAGCCGATTGTTTAACGGTACGTTTATGGTGATGGTTGGCAGCTGAACCCCGACAATATAGGCGAATGCAGCCAGTAATAGGCTGATACGGGCAATACCGTCCAGCTGCCAGATGCCGAAAATGGCGGAAACGATGAGGGTCAAGGCCGAACCGACCCAAACGACGATAAAAAGAGGTTGATTATTCTGAATCACCCCATCCATAACCTGAAATGCCCGAATAAACTCGCGATCCGGCAACCCTTTGATACCCGGCATCACAACAATAGCAAACGCAAGCACGAATCCGGCCACCAACGAACAGAGCAATGTTGAGAGGACTAATAAGATCTGAAATAGATCCATGACGCATCCTTTCTGAAAATCAATTACAGAGGTGGGATTAACGGCTCGGTAGGAGGTTGTCGTCATCGTCGCTTGTTGGGATGATGACGACAACCTATCAAGTACGACGCTGACTAAGCGGTAGGTACCGGCTGCCATATACCCGTGGCCGCAGCCTCGCGGGCATACTCGGCAAAATCCTTCGGTGGTCGTCCCAGCGCTCGCTGAATGCCATCGGTTATATACGCGTTTCGACCATCCAATACTGTGGAGAAAAGATAATCCAAGATCCACACAACGTCCTTGGGAGCGCCGGAATTCGCAACCTCCGTAACAAAGGCCTCGTGGGGCGGCTGAATGTAGGTGATCTCGCGACCTGTTGCTTCTGACAGTTCTGCCGCAATATCTGTAAACGTCATCAGGCGCGGGCCGGTCACTTCATAAACCTCGCCGGTATGGCCTGGCTCGGTTAACGCTGCGATAGCCACATCGGCAATATCATCAACATCAACGAATGGTTCGGGTGTATCGCCGGCCGGTAAGGTGATCTGTCCGGCAGAAACCATATCAACAAAAGCGCCTTCAGAGAAGTTTTGATAAAACCAACTGGCTCGAACAATCGTCCATTCCAGGCCGCTTTCCTGCACAATGCGTTCACTGGCCTGGGCCTCGGCTTCTCCCCGACCAGACAGCAATACCAACCGCCGGACACCGTGTTGTTTGGCCCGGTCAACCAGAGCTTGAATCGCATCGGTGGCTCCGGGTATAGCCAAATCGGGTGAATAAGAGATGTATATCGCTTCAACACCCGCCAGGCTAGCGTCCCAACTTTGCTCGTTGTTCCAGTCAAAAGATGGAGAGGCAGAGCGCGAACCAATTCGAATCGGAAGCCCTTTCGCCTGTAGACCGGCGACGATGCGGCGACCCGTTTTTCCGGTTCCGCCCAGAACCAGAATGCGCCCTGTAGCATCAGCGGTAGTGTTATTATTGAAGTGTGTCATTGTTTGCTCCTAAGTTATAAAGTGAGTAAATGAAAGTGCTTTTCAAATGGGCCGATGGCCAGTGACGAAAAGCAACGTTGACGATGTCATATCGTCCTTAGTTACAAACAATAATAACAAATAGGCGATGATAATTATTGACGATCTCTGCCAATTTTTTGACATACCACGTCAAATATCAGGTGACAGTCACTTTTTCGGCTCTCAATAAGGGCGTTCTTCCGCGAAGCGGCATATCATATAGCCCGTTAAGTGACTGTCACCTTAATTCCGATATAGTCTAGTGTTGGGGTTAAAGCTGATGATGGATGCGAAAATTTCGTGGTGTTTGCCCGGCCCAACGTTTAAATGCGCGGGCAAAGGCACTTTGTTCGGAAAAGCCGGTCATAAATGCAATTTCAACAGGGGAAAAGTCGGTTTCGCGCAGCAGACGCTCGGCTAACTGTCGGCGCGCTTCATCAACCAGCGTTTGATACGAGTATCCTAACTCCGATAACCGTCGTTGCAAGGTTCGGCCACTCATCCCAAAATGATGGGCAACATCAGAGAGCATGGGAATGCCCTCGCTTAGAGATTGCGTCACATGCTGCCGAATCTGCTGATCAAGTACGGTATCATCTTCAAGCTTCGAAAGTTCAGTTTCAAGATGCGATTGAAAGAATTTTGAAATACTTTCATCACCAAGCTTGTTTGGCGCCTGTAGACTTTCATTTGAAAAGAGTAGGGCATCTCTATCCGAGTCAAAATGCACCGGACACCCAAAATAGGTTTCATGATCGGCAATGGACCCTGGAGCGGCATGTTTGAAATAAACGGCCATCGGATGAACGGCTTCGGTGGACACTTCTTGGCTGATCGATAAGATGCTGGCAATGGTGGCTTCGTTCGATAATCGCATACCGAGATGTCGCTCCCCGGAACGGTGCAAATGCATGTACGCCCCTTCATTCGTGGCCTCGACTTCATAGGTAGAAACACTGGTTAGCACCCGCGCATAACGCTCAGCCCGGTTATAAGACCCCCGAAGCGTGGTCGCCGATTTCCAGGCCAGCCCAAAAGCCCCATAGTCATCGCTACGCATCGCGGCGCCGGCTCTTAGCGGCAACGTCGTACCGTTTCGATCAATTGCAGCCGCCCCTTCAAAAAATGAATAATAGTGTGCATCCGAAATCATATAAACCGGTCTGTTTAACTCAATTCCCATCGATTGCACCCAGGCATTCTTATCGATGTCACTATCGACTTCCCCCAGCACTTTTCTGACAAATAATGTAGTTATTTGTCCCATCTAGCAAAACACCTTTTTGTCCGCAAGTAAGTAATTTACCCATACCCTTCACGCCAACCAGGCTTAGGCATCAAATCTAATTCTTCCAACACCGCTGCAGGCTTATTATTACACAAACCAAAGCCATAATCAATAATACGACAAAACACCTGGGCAACCTCTCACCAGTCCGGGGATGGGGGGACCGGGAGAGAGATTAAGGGGTAAAACACCTAGGCCCCGGCCCACGAATCGATCATAATGTGCTACGCAAGCGTATGATTACGGCTCTATGGCTCCTTACTTGAGTCGGACCCGATCATCGCCCTTGATCGGGTCTGATCATCGCCCTTGATCGGGTCCGATCATCGCCCTTGATTGAGTGTGATCATCGCCCTTGATCGGGTCTGATCATCGACTGGAAACCTTAAATTTTCATTTTTCGCATAAAGATCGGTGAATAGGCGACCCCAGTCCGGCTGTTCCGCCCCCAACCTTAATTGCCTTTCTAAAATTCAGTTTATGCGGAAAAGTGATATAATACCGGGTCGCAAACCCTTTTGTTCGATTTTTGCGAAGACTTTGAGCAAGTTGGTAGCTTTATTATTGAAACCGATCAGAAAGACCATAACCACCCACCCACAGGCAACCGTGGTGCTTCTGGCCTTTATGGGGCTGGCCGTCATCTACAGCCTGGTCACGCCGCCCTTCGAGGCCGGGGACGAGTCGCGCCA
>JAGRCC010000703.1 GCA_020433785.1 Anaerolineae bacterium | reverse complement strand
TTAGGCGCTTCATAATCAAAAGAATGAATATCTTCATATTCCTTGGGCGGATTTTCATAATATTTGATGGTCCCGTCGGGCCGTTTCAAGAACCACTCCGGGTGGTCTTTGAGGTAAGGGTGGTCGGGCGAGCAGTTTAGGGCAAAATCGAGCGCCACCTCTATGCCCATTTGGCGACAGGCTTGTTCAAAATCCATAAAATCTTCCAGCGTGCCGATACTGGGCTCGACGGCTTTGTGGCCGCCATGTTCACTGCCGATGGCCCAGGGCGAACCGGGGTCGTTGGGGCCGGCCTTCAGGCTGTTGTTTCGCCCTTTGCGGTTCGTAACGCCGATGGGATGAATCGGCGGCAAATAGATCACATCAAATCCCATTCGTTTGATTTCGGGCAAGCGGGCTTTGCAATCGGCGAAGGTGCCGCTCTGCCCCGGAACCGTGCCTTGTGAACGAGGGAACAGTTCGTACCAAGCGGAATACCGGGCCTGCAGGCGATCAACAATCACTTCCAGCGTTGGCTCAAATGTGGCGGCGTCCTTACGGGCGCTATGTTCTTTCATAAAGTCTTTCAGCCGCTGCTCCGAAAAGATGGCCATTTGGGCGGCTTGCGACTCAGCTGTACTAAGCATCGACAGCGTCTGGGACAGGTAATCGTTTTCCTCTAAACGGTCTAACGTTTCTTCCAGGTGCTGCTGGCCTTCCAGCAGGTCGCTGGGAATATCCTGACCGGCGTCGAATTTTTTAGTGGCGTCTACCAACCAGGAGTAATAAATATCGGTGAAGGCTTCAATGGTGTAGAGATAGCGCGTATTTTTCTCGAGCTTAAAACTCCCTTGCCACAAATCCAGACCCGGATTAACGGAGACCATTTCAACCTCAGTCCAGGCCTGGTCGCCGCACTTCTCTTTGTATTTGAGCAGCGGTACAATTTTGCCGTGACCGTCTCTAAATATAGTGGCAGTCACGGTCAAGGTGTCGCCCACGACTCTTTTGACGGGAAATCTCCCGTCGTCAACGCGCGGCTTCACATTTTCAATCACTAACGGACTGGGGGGCGTGGTTAGTGGTTTCATTTTAACTCTCCATCAATAGGGCAGGAATTTATTTTCAATTACTTAACTCAAAGTTGCCACCTGGCTGTTCAAACCGGGGAGTAGGGAGTAGGAAGTAGGGATTAAGGGGTCAAAACCTATTACTTCTTACTCCTTACTCCTTACTTCCCACGGGGTTAGGGTTAAAACAGTGGTTTTTCCGTCCTTTCTGGAGACGGAAGCAACTTGAGTTACTTAACTAGACTTTCGTACAAAGCCAAAGTTTCTTTGGCAATCGATTTCCAACTAAACACATCGACCGTGCGCTTGCGGCTGGCCTGGCTCATCGACTCGCGCAGCGACGGGTTAAGCACGATTTTATTGATACCGTCGGCCAGGTCTCGGGCAAATTGATCAGGGTCAACGGCTTCAAAGGGGCTTTCTTGCTGCTGTTCAAGCTCAACCAAGAAACCGGTTTCACCATGTTTAATAATTTCTTTGATGCCACCTACAGCACTGCCCACCACCGGCGTACCGCACGCCATGGCTTCCAAATTGATGATGCCAAACGGCTCGTAAATGGAGGGGCAACAGAAAACCGCCGCGTGCGAGTAAAGTTCAATTTTGGGTTCTAGGCCAACCCACTCATTAATCCAAATGACATTATCCCGCGTGGCCCTTATGGCTTGAACATTTTCTTCCATCTCTTGCCCAATCTCTTTGGTATCAGGCATACCGGCGCACAGGACCACCTGGATGCTCTCATCCATGTATTTAATGGCGTTGACCAGGTGAATAATCCCTTTTTGGCGCGTAACGCGGCCAAAAAACAAGACGTAGGGCAGATCCGGGTTGATGCCGTATTTAGCCAGCGCGCCCTGGCCGGGCACCGGCTTAAATTCATCCACGTCGATGCCGTTGTAAATGACCTTGACCTTCTCTTCGTCCACATCAAACAGTCGCAGGATATCTTCCTTCATCCCCTCAGACACAGCGATGAGCGCATCGGCCATTTCCATAGCGGTTTTTTCCACCCAGGATGAAATATTATAGCCCAGCCCAATTTGCTCCCGTTTCCAGGGTCGCAGCGGTTCAAGCGAGTGGGTGGTGATGACCAGCGGAATACCGTAACCGAGTTTGGCCAAAATGCCCCCAAAATGGGTGTACCAGGTGTGGCAGTGAACCAACTGAGCATCGGTCGGCGTGGCGTTAAAGGCGATGCTCTGGTTCAGCGCCGACAGCGGCGATTTGAGCTTTGAGTCGGTTTCAGCGAACATCTCTCGGTCGGCCGTGTACCCCTTCACCTGCGGATTGCCGGCGGGGATATCTTGATCGCCAAAACAACGCACCTCAACATCCATAAGGGCGGCCAACTCTTTGGTTAGATATTCAACGTGGATCCCAGCGCCTCCATAAATATTTGGAGGATACTCATTAGTTAAAAATAGAGCTTTCATAGGGGTTCTCCGAATTTTAAAGGTGGAAGCTAACAGTGGTACGCCGAGGCAAACCGATTGTACCATAATGAACAAGTAGGCGCAAAAAATCGGTGGTTATGTCCAATCCAACCCAATGACTTTAGGCGCGGCCCAGTTCAAAAGGCGACCGTCACTTTTTGCCGAAAATAAACATCCATTTAGCCTCAATAAGTCGATTTATCCCGTCTAAGGGACGGTCACCTGGTTTGACCGAAGCATCAAATTAAAGAAAAAATCGCGTCAAGGAGACTCTCGCTGGAGATATCTTGAAGTTGTTGGTCAGGGATCGGTTTTTCTAATCCACCGGGAAAAGCCTTCGCTTCCGGCCGATTTAACCAAACGGTTTTCATCCCAACGCTTTGCGCCCCAAAAATGTCATCAAATAGATTGTCACCGACAAATATGGCCTCTTGCGGGTGAATTTTCATATGGCTCAACAACGTTTCGAATATCTTAGCTGCCGGCTTACATGCACCGACATCTGAGGAAAAGAGCATATAATCAAAATATTGCTCGAGGTCGAACCGTTTAAACTCAGGTAAGGTAAACAACCTCTGGGTATTTGATAATATGGCTAAACGAACGTTGTTCCTATGAAGCGTCTCTAATACGGGTACGGTTTCGGGGTAAATCGTTAGAGATTTTGTGGTCAGCATTCTAAATAGCAACCCCATCTCGACCGCATCGTTCTCCAAGTTGCCGTTTTCATCTGTTTGGACTAAAGATAATAGTATCCGTTTGAATACCGTCTTAATATCAATATCAGGGTACAATTCGGTATTAGCCAGAACGGCCTGCTTGGTTATATTTTTATATAACTTTCGTAAATCCTTCGGCTTAATATCCAAACCTTTGTATGACAGCCAAGTTGAAAGAAAATTATAGGTTCTCAGGTTGTTTTCGTCTGATTCGATGGCCAGTAACGTCTTGTAAACATCAAATACCACCACTTTAGAGTTCGGCATAATGATCTAATGTATTTTTGGCTTACGTTCATTTATACGAGACAGCCATCTCGGCGGGTTGGCGCAGGGTTTGATAAACTACACAATAGCGTTCGGTCAGTCGAATTAACGTGGCCAACTGTTCCTCATCAGCATCGGTATCCAAATCAAATTGAAGCTGTATTTTCTGGAAGCCAACCGGGGCCTCTTTCGACACCCCGAGCGTTCCCCGAAAATCTAAATCTCCTTCGGCTTTGATAATGCCACTGCGTATCTCAACCCCAATAGCGGTGGCCACGGCACATAAAGTTACACCGGCACAAGCCACCAAAGCTTCCAGGAGCATATCCCCCGAGCAAGCACTGATGCCATCGCCCCCTGTGGCCGGGTGTAAGCCTGCTTCTACTAGAGCCTTACCGGTGTCCACTTTGCAAGTGACATTTTCGCCAAGACGGCCTTCAGCTTTAAGGGTAATCAAGGCCGCTTGCGGTTGCTCTTTATAACGCGCTTTAAGCGGTTGTTGGAGTGATCGCAGTTCTTCAGCATTCATACTATGCCTCCTCTGAAAATAAGATTTGTAGGACAAACTTAAGTTTGTCCTACAGAATTTTCATCGTCATTGCTGTACCCTAGGTTCTGTCGTACTCTCTTTACAATATGACTTGCTTTGATGCTCGTTTTGATGGCGTTATTAGCCATTTCTGACCTTGGCCGAGATTAGTCTATAACCAACATCTAAAGATGATGAATCTAAGATGGCGTGATTATTTTTGGCCCATACCCCGCTAGCCAGATCGTCTTCCAATTTTTGTAAACCTGCCGATAGGTCTTTTATTTTGGAAAAAGGCGACATCGATTGTCGCACCTGATGACTAAGATAAGCTTCCGGTCTTTTCCAAAAAGCCGCGAAAAAACCGTCTTGGCAATCGCTTGGTATCGGTAAGGGTCTCATTGTAACCTCATCAAAATATTCATTTAACTCGTCCAGGTCAGGAAAAATCTGCCTATCCATTTCATGGATCTCCGGAAAGTAATCCCTGGTCAGCCAAAACGGTTC
>JAGRCC010000702.1 GCA_020433785.1 Anaerolineae bacterium | reverse complement strand
GATTCCAAAGCCGAGGCCATCATTTCGAAGGGCGGGAAGGTCATCATCTCTTTTTCTTCGACGAGTTGGCCGCGCAGTTTCAACCACGACGGCTCGATGGGCAGCGCCGCTGAACAGCGCAGGTTGCACATTTCGCAGGTAGTGCAGGACAGGAAGGTATCGACCATCTGCTGATTCCACTCTTCGCGTCCTTCCATATATTCACGTAGCCAGAACCATTTTCCGCGCGGACTTTGGCTTTCCCAGCCACGCCCGTAAAACTGATCGCACTCGTCGATGCAGTAACCGCACTGCGAACAGGCGTAGGCGTACCAGGCGATATCGGCCGGGATGTCGCGCACCGGCTCCTCGGTCCGCTCACCGACCTGGGTGATGACCGAGTTGCCGAAGGGGCGAATCAGTGGTTCGACCGTGCCGGCCAGGTTCAGCAAGCTGCCCATCAGCCCGTTGCCGATGACTTTGCCCGGATTGAGCAGCCCTTTCGGATCGATGTGGGCTTTGAAATCACGCAGCTTGTCGGCTCTGGCTTTGCCCAACACTGCGTTGGCCTTTTTCGAGAAATACAGCCCGGTTGAATAGGGACGACCGCCGTTTTTCTCAGCGATCTTGATGATGGTCAGGACCAGGCCAAAGACAAAGTTATAGCTGAATTTGCGTTGGTCGCTGGGGATGAAGCCCAAGATGACCACCTCCGGCTCGCCGTTCGGCCCATCGCGAATGATGACCCCTTCCTTCACAACCGGCTGATCAACCTGGTGTTCGATTTCGGCCAGCACCGTACTCAGCTTTTTAAGCGGCACAATCACCTCCGATGGCACCAGCGACGGCCCTAACCGTTTGACCACCATCAACTTGAAGCGGTGATGCCACTCGTGCTCGGCGATGCGGTCATTGAGGATTTCGGCCTCGCCCAGGCGCAGCAGGCCGGGCAGCGCGGCGCGAACTTCGGCGGCGTCACCGGCCCGGAAAGCGAGGGTCAAAATGTAGGCTGCCGGTAAAATAACCCGCTCCTCCACCGGATGGCCGGCGTGTTCCATCAGCGGCGCGCGGTTTTTCATTTCGGCCATACGCGGGTTGATAAACACCAGCGACCAGATCGGCAGGTTGGCCGCGATCAAGCCATCGACAAAATCTTGCAGCTTATTGGGCGACGGGCAGGCGATGGCCACCACATCCAGCGCTTCGAGCGGCTGCACTCGCAGCGTCACCTGGCTAATGAAGCCGGTGATACCTTCGGCGTCGGCGATTAGCTCCAGATCGGCCCCGCTAAACTCGCTGATGTCGCCGGTCGGCAGAACAACTTTGGCCGCAACGACATTCTCGCGGAAATAACCATACTCAAAACTGCCAATGCCGGCCCCGCCTTGAGCCAGCCACCCGCCGACGCTCGACGAGGGGTAGCTGGTCGGGTAAAGGCGCAAGGTTAGGTTGTCCAGCTTGAGCCGCTTGTCAAGGTGCTCCCAGGTGATACCCGGCTCGACGGTGACGGTTTGGGCCTCGGCATCGATGGCCAGCACGTTCTTTAGGTAGTAGAAATCAACCACCAGACCTTTTTTGATGGGAATGACGCCGCCATAGCCGGATGACGCCTTGCCGCGCGGCGTTAGAGGGATATTTTGACTGTAAGCCCATCGAACTAGTTCGGCCAACTCGGTTTCGGTTTTGGGCTGGACCACGGCTTCGGGAATGGTATTGCCGATCAACGGTTTGACCAGGTTGGGCATGGCCGCGATGTCATGACTGTACATTTTGCGTTCAATTGAGTTGAAACTGACGCGACTACCAAATTTTTCTTCAAGAAAAGCCTGTTTTTGGACATTCATCGTTGATATTCTCCTTCTCAACAGCGAGTAGTGAATGATAGGTTACTTATTATCCAACGCCGCCAACTGGCCCAGCAGCGCCGAGCGTTCGGTCACGATGTGGGCTAAAATGTCAGCGATATGTTGGAGGGTGGTCAAAATTCGATCTTGCTCAGCGGCGCTCAAGCGGGTGACGGCCTGAAAGGCGTGTTCCAGCGAGGCCGGATCGACGCCGAGGAATTGGGCTAATTCGGTCGTAGCGGCGGCATCTGGCAACCACTCACCCGGCGCAATGCCGAACGCGATGATCATCCCTTTTAGCTCATTGCCGTGCCGCACCAACGCCCGAGCACACAGCAGACCGGCCAGGGTGGGCACAAAGCGCGGTTTCAAGGCCGGTGATTGGCCTAACACCCGCCACGTTTCCTGGCAAACCTGATGGCCCTGGTTGGTTTCGGCCAGTAAGTTGTAAAAAAGGGTAGGATGGCTAACCCGCGTAATGGGGCTGCCGTCTAAATCGGTGACGACAAGCATCACTCTCAGCAAATCGGCAAAGGAGTCTTGGATGAGCTGCACACAGTCAAGCGGGAGGAGGTCGACCAGATCGCCGGTCGGAGGCGAGTCAACGGCCAGGGGCGGTGCAGGCTCGGTTGGGGTGGTTTGACCGTTTAGCCACTGGTCCACCTGATCGCTAGGGAAACGCCACTGCTTGCCGACTTTAATGGCCGGCAGCCGGCCCGCCTCAGCCATCCGATAAATCGTGGAGCGATCAACATGCAGCAAATTCTGCATATCTTTCGCGGTGAGCATAGCCGTCATGGGATACTCCTATTTGTGAAATAAATTACAAATACATTATATTGCATATTGTGCAGAATGTAAAGAGGGTAAATTGACTGATTTACGGAAAACTTCAAAGATTAATCGGCATTATCGGCATTGTATGCAGAGTAGTTACATCCATAATATTTAGGCGATGATTTTGCAAAATTTTTACAATTTGAGAACAGCCCCATAACATTTTGGTTTTATGCTGTAACCATCTCAAATCAATTACTCATTTGTAACTTGAAAGGAATTTGTCACGATGAAATCACTATCTATTATGGCTAAAACGCTTTTTGGTATCGCCGCCTTAATGCTCTTAGTGGGTGCCTGGGTTAGCCCGGCTGCCGCTCAAACCCCGGAACGAGAATTCACCCAGTTGGAATACGGCTTGAAGCGAGCGCTCCTCCGTTTAGACGCCCTGGGCGATCGCATCGAAAATATGACCTCCGCGGCCGACTTGGCTGAAGAATACATTCAAGATGAGAAAGACGCCGGCAATGACACCACCGATATGGAAGCCGCCTTGGCCGATCTCCGCGCTAAGATCGTTGAGGCCCAAGCCAACTTCGATGAGGCCGCCCAAGCGCTCGATGCGAAGGCCGGGTACGATGCCGATGGCCAGGTGACCGACCCCCAACAAGCCCGGGAAACATTGGAAACGGCCAATCGCGCTTTCCAAGACGCCAATCAAGCGCTGCGCATTGGTGCCCAAGATTTGCGCCAAGCGGTGCGTGATTATCGCCAGAATAAACGCCTTAATCGATAGGGTTGATCAACTCATAAGTGAAGTCGAGAGTTATGCTCTCGCCTTTTTTTGCTGGGATTTGGGGACAAAATAACAGGACTTACGCAAATATTCAATTTTGTCGCGCAAATTGCCAATTTGCGCGACAAGTCTGCTTAAAATTCGGAACAATTTAGCAAATTGTTCTACACTCGGCTTAAGTCCTGAATAATTAAAAATCTCCTAATCGCCTAATCCCGGCTCCAAATGCTCGATATTGAGAGCCGCTGCTGAAAGCCCCCCTTATTTTTTTGATGCTGTCCCCGGTGTTAAAATAGTCCCAACTTATGATTAACCTTGACGTTTTATGTGTGGG
>JAGRCC010000701.1 GCA_020433785.1 Anaerolineae bacterium | reverse complement strand
CGCGAGATCCTGCGAGCCTTGATCGTGATCAAGTTAGGGTGTTATTGTAACCCAAGTGGCTAGCCATGAGCCCTGACAGGTTTTGAAGATACGCTTCAAAGAAAAATCGGGGCCATTCGGGCCATTTAGTCGGGTTAAGGCCCGTTTGGAAACCTGTCCGGGCTTGTTCTCGGACAGGTTTCAACTGGTGTTATTATAGGCAACAACCAGTTTCAGCCAATCATGACGTTCCTTTTGTAAATGATAAGCGGGGCAGTATCCGTACTGCCCCGCTTATGAAAATGATATTTTACGCTCAGATGACGGACAAATCAGCGCTTTGTGCTACTCGGTGTTGACGGCTTCGGGCCTTATTGCCAGATGCGGCTGATGGGCACCATTTCTGATTGCTCGATAAAGAAGCCGTTGTCATTGAGACCGATGACCGCCTTCTCGGCCAGCCAGACGTCACCGTCTTGTTGGAAATCCTCAAACAGATAGCTGCCGTCGGGACAGCCGTAAGGGGCCACGCGATCATCGACGCCGGGGATGGTGCCGGTCATTAAACCACAGACCTGACCGTCGGCCAGTTCGACCAGCCACGGTTGGGCCAAATCGCCGGCGTCGGGTTCCGGCAGCGGTTCGGTCAGGTCTAACACAAAGCCGGTCGTGCCGGTGGCCGGATTGGCATCACAAACGACCGTCGGCTTATCATCCACGGCAAAGCAGGGATCGTAAATTTGGTTGCCCACGGTGCAGCGCCAGGCATCAGCCCGCCCCAGACCGATGGCATTGGTAAAGCAGGAGCCGGCTTGGGTTTCGGTTGGAATGTCGGTGGGCGTAAAGTCGATGACTTCGGTGGCGCTCAGCTCGCTCTCGCCGGCAGCGGCCTCGTCGGCAGCAGGGGCCGGCGGCGCAAAGAGGAGCGTGCCGAAGCCGCCGTCATCGGTGCGGTAAGACAGCGCCAGTTGGCCGACGTTGTAGCCCCACAGGCTGACATTTTGCAGGGCGGTAAAGAAGGCGTTTTCTTGGGTGAGAATCGGTTCGGGGCAGGCCATGCGGGTCGATGCCACGGGGCTGATAGTCATCACGAACGGATTGTCCTCGCCCAGCGTGAAGCTGGTGTTGTAGGTGTTACAGCCGCCGGAACCGGTGATCTGGCCGTCTTGGAAGCTGATGGTCACTTCGGTGTCGGTTAGAACCGGCTGCTGGTCAAAGTTGAGATCGACCAGGGTCCAGGTTGTGCCGTTAAGATCGTCGGCGGAGATGCGGACCAGCTCTTCTTCCGGTCCGGGGATTTCGGCCAGTTGGCCGTCTTGCAAGGCATACGTTTTATGGGTCTTGTGGCTCTTGCAGCAGGCGGCGTCGCCCGGCCCCTCGGTCACAATTTCGAGCATGATTTGGCCGTTTTCTATGGCCGCCGATTTGATCTGAATGCGATCTTCAATCAGCACCGTGCCGGCATCGACCGGCTGGCCGTCTTGATTGAGTTGAGCCGCCACGTAGACGAAGTGACCGGTGCCCCCGGAGTTTTCTTCCAGGAAAACGACCGCATCATCGACGCCATCGCCGTTGAGGTCGCCCATAAGCGGCGCGGCGTTGGCCATGGTCACGGTCGGTCGGGAGGCGTCACCTTCAACAAACGGTTCGCCTTCATATCGCCCGTCGGTCAGGGTGACCGGATCGTCGTAGATGCCGCTGTAGGTGGCGTTGGCCAGTTGTTCGCGGGTTAAGGCCGGGCTGCTCTCGGCGGGGGCGGCTGCTTCGGTAGCCACCGGCTCGAACATCAGGGTCGCGATGCCGCCGTCCTCAGTTTCATAGGTCAGGGCCAGGTGGGCGGCCAGGTAGCTCCACTGGCTAACGCTTTGGAGCGCGGCCAGATACTGGGTTTCCAAACTCATCCCGGGTTCGGGGCAGGCCATCAGTGTGGCGGCGATGGGGCTAATGACCAAACTTTGGGCGAACTCCCCTTCGGTGGCAATTGAGGTGGTGTAGTTGTTACAACCGGCAAAGCCACTCAGCTGCCCTTCCGAGAAATTAGCGGTAATATCGACGTCGGCCGGCACCGGCTGTTGATCAAAGTTGAAGTCAACCAGCCGCCAGCTTGTGCCGTTCAAGTCGGCCAGGGAAACCTTGCCCAAATCTTCGACGCTGACTTGAGTCAGGGCATCATCCTGTAGCGTATAGGTTAAACGCTGTTTGGCTGTGGGGCAGCACTCGGGATCATCCGGCCCTTGCGTAACCACTTCCAGAATAATTTGCCCCTCTTCAATGGTCATCGATTTGAGCTGTGGGCCGTTACCGGGTAGCTGCGTTGTTGCGACATTGACTGGCTGACCGTCTTGGTTGATAACGGCGGCTAAGTAAATGAACGTGCCGCTGCCGCCGGAGTTTTCACTCAGGAGGACAACCGCATCCTCGACGCCGTCGCCATTGAGATCGCCAAAAGCGACTTCGTTAGGATTAAAATTCACGGTCGGTCGGCTGGCGCCACCTTCAACAAACGGCTCGCCTTCGTAGCGTCCCTCGGTCAGGGTGACCGGCTCTTCGTAGATGCCGCTGTAGGTGGCATTGGCCAGTTGGTCAACGGTTAAACCCGTGGCGGCAGCCGTGGCGGTAGCCGGGGCGCCAGCCGACAGCGCTTCGGCCGTGGCTTGATCAGGAATACACAGCTTCCAGCCGGGTTCGATAACATCGTTGCTGGCGATGGTGGCGAAGGTGCTGTCGGTTTGGGCTTTGAGGTTGGTGGCGGCCGCAATGCCGGTGTATAGGGTGGGGTCCCCGTAGGCATCGTTGGCGATGGTTGACAGCCAATCACCCTCGGCCACGGTCACTTCCGACTCGCAGACGACATCGTCTTGAGCTTGCGTGGTGGCCGGCAGAAGGGTGGTGGCCAATAGAGCCAGAATGGCCATAAAGTAAAACGGTTTGTAGATGTTTTTCATATTATTTATTCTCCATTGAAATAGGGTTTGTAGGACAAACTTAAGTTTGTCCTACGGAAGTTTTATTCTCGTTGCTGTGGTGCAGCTTGTATCAGACGCCCTAGAGTTTATTTAATGAGTGGGTGAGGAATAGGTATTCGAGCTAGATGATTTGTTTATTCAGTTTCATTTTTTGTCCAGCGCCCGTCTTCCAGTAAAACCCAGATCTGATGGTCAACCGGAACGTCAAAGACAACGGCGTTACTGAATAGTTCAACGGTTGCGTCATTCTTGGCGAACTCTTCACCTGTGGGCGCTCCAAGCGCGTTGTTAACGGCGGCGTTGTAGCACCACAGTTTGCCAAACCCCATCATCGGGCCAATGGGATCCTTTGCTTCCGGACAGTCAGGAGGGAAAACCGGATCGCCGGCCGAAGTCCAGGTATTTTTATAGCGTGACCAATCGTCGCCCTGATTGTTGGTAGTGCCGCCGGGAATGACAAAAATGATATCCTCGGCGCCGGTCGGATTGTCCCACCACAACATAACACCATTTTCGAACGGCTGGCGGGAATAGTTGGTGCGCGGATGGCGGCTTTCCAGCGTGCCCAGATCATCGAGTATGTCTGAACTGATTGAGACACTGTTCAGGATCGAGTTAGCGGGGACGGTTGATTTAACGGGACGCAGCCACAGCCAGGCGGCCACCAAAATTATGGCCGCGACCGCTCCGATCCAAAGCCAAGGGACGCGGGTTGGTTTTAAGTCCAATTCCTGGGCGGCATCGGCCGGAGCGGGCTGAACCACGGTGGGCTGGGTAGCCGTATCAGGTTGGGTTGGCAGTGGTTGAGTGGGATCGTTTGCGGCTGTATCGTCGCGGGTCTGGTCAAGGGACACCGCATCGATTTCGGCGGTCGTGTGACGCCAGGCCGCTTGCAGGGCCTCGGCCATCTCTTTGGCGGTTTGGTAGCGTTCATCCGGCCACTTGGCCATCCCTTTGAAAACGACAGCCTCAAACTCGGGCGGGACGCTGGGGTTGATCTCGCGCACCGACGGTATCGGATCTTGAATATGCTTAAGGGCGACGGCCATAGGCGTATCGCCATCGAACGGAAGTTGACCGGCCAGAAGCTCAAACAAAACGACTCCCAGCGAGTAAATGTCGCTGCGGCCGTCAATCGGGTCGCCGGCGGCTCGTTCGGGGGCCATGTACGCTGCGGTGCCGACTACGGTCCCGGTGTCGGTGACGCGGGGGTTATAAGGCCCGTGCATCATTTTAGCCAGACCAAAGTCGGTCAGAAAGAGTTCCTTGAGCGGATCAACTAGAATGTTACTGGATTTGATATCACGGTGTACAACGCCGCGACTATGAGCATAATCAAGCGCCGCCGCGATATCGGTGATGAATTTAACGATCTGGTCGTAGGGGATGCTGGCTTCTCGATAAATTAAATCGGCCAGCGTACCGCTCTCGATCAGACGCATGACAATGTAATAGGTGCCGTTCAATTCGCCAAAATCGAACAGGGGTAAGATGTGCGGATGCTCAAGCGAGGCCACCGCTTTGGCCTCGATTTCAAAGCGTTTGACGAAGTTTTCGTCCTGGGTTAAGTCCGGAGACAACATTTTGATCGCCACGAAGCGATCAACGGACGGCTGGTAGGCTTTGTAGACGGTCGCCATCCCACCTTGTCCCACAATGTCTACAATTCTGTATTGCCCAAACGAGTAGCCGGGCAAGTCCTGACTCATTCGCTGCTCCGCATTGAGGTGACCGTCATCTTTTCAAATGTGACGGTCACCTCTAATAAAACGTTTAGTTAGACGTACCGGATGGCTATTCAACCACCTGGCTGGCCAACTCGACCAACTCATTGTCTTGGAGGCCGAAGAACTTTATGACCTCTTGGGTTGGAGCGTTGAACGGATCATTTGGTCCTTGAGTGACCATCACCAGCCCGATGAGTCCTTTCTCAACTGCCAGCGATTTGATGATGATGCCATCGCCCAGAAACGCGCGGCCGACTTCCGTCGGTGCGCCGTCAACATCGGCCACGACGACCAGATTGTAGAGGATATCGCCGCCGCCGATGTCACTAACAATAAAGGTGACCGCCTCATCCTGACCGTCGCCGTTCAAGTCGCCATAGCCAAGCTGATCGCCTAGCTTGACCACCGTGCCCGCGTCCGGTTCGCGATACTCGCCATTAGTCAATGGCGCTGTCCCATCGGCGGTGTAATCATCCGCATAAACCGCGTTGCGTAGGGCGGCCAGGGTCAAATTGCCCGCTTTCGCACTTGTTTGGATTTTGGAGACCCCGATCGGCCAACCGGTCGAAATGGTGCCGTCGATCAACCCTTGCCGGATTGTTTCCAGATCGTCTTTTAGGGTTTGGGGAACTTGATCCTCGAAGCTGTTAAAGGGAGCCAGATCAACCCCTTCGTTTTCCAGCGTGCCGATGTAACTGCTGCCGCCTTCAAACGTGCCATCGACCATCTGCGAGATGGCCTCGAAGACGGCCCGATCGATGCGCTTGATCACGCTGGTCAGGTAAACATCGGCATAGTCCGGATTGCTTAATGATTGGTCCGCATCCACCCCGATGACGGTCAAGCCGTTTTCAGCGGCCACTTCAGCCGTGCCTAAACCCACGCCGCCGGCCACGGGAAAAATGATATCGCAGCCACGATTGGCAAACTCCACGGCGATACTCCGTCCGAAGACCTGGTCGGTGAAACTGCCGGCAAAGACACCGGCGCCGCCGACCGCGATGGTGGGATCAGTGTGCCAGCCTAAAACATTGACCTCGGCCTCATTTTGGTTGTTGTAGTAATCCACGCCCTGCTCAAAGCCGACCATAAAAATCAAGACGGGAGGAATTTGCCGGCCACCATAGGTACAGACCGTACCGCTTTGACTCATCCCCGCCGCCAGATAGCCGGCCATAAAGGCCGGGGCATCGACATCAAACAGCAAGCCACGATCGGTCGCGGTTTGGTCGGGGAAATCGACAATGGCAAAGGGCACATTCGGGTTAGCCTCGGCGGCTTCTTTGGTCGCTCGTGCCATTTCAACGCCAACGGTGACAATGCCGTCAACCCCTTGGTTCAAGAATTGGGTGATGCGCGTCTTGACCGTCCCGGCATTTGTATCCTGAAGATATTGGACGCCGACGCCTAACTCCGCCTCGGCTTGCTGCATGCCGGCCCAGGCCAGCTCATTAAAGCCTTTGTCATTGAGCTGGCCGACAACCAGGCCATACTGCTGCACCGGCATGGCCGCTGCTGCGGCGGCTTCGGAAACAATATCGGCATCCGGGATAAGCGACCCGGCGGCGATAGCATCGATGGCGGACATGCCACTTTCTGTGGCCTGGTCGGCCGCCTCTTTAGCGGCGGGTTCTGCCTCCGCCGGTTCTGCGGTAGCCGGTTCTTCGGTTGATGCGGCTGCGGCTTCGCTGGTGTCAGCCGGGGCTGGTTCTTCGTTGGTGGTTTCAGCTTGGGCGACCGGCTCGACCGTAGCTTCGGCCGGGGCGTCTGCTTCAGTTTGGGCCGGTTCCGGAGCGGCACTGTCGCACGCGGCCAGCATCAAGGCCACAACCAGGACCATCACCGACAAATATAAACGCTTAGTCATACGTCTGTTCTCCTTGAAAATAGTTGGGTCGTTGGTTAGTTGGGGGGGATAGTTGGTTGGTTTTCAGCCAACTATCCAAACTATCCCCCTAACATCGTCATTCGTCCCGATTACTTAATTCCCATCGCCCGGTTGTGGCTCGTCGGTAGGAATGGGTTGCTGTTGCTGCTGTTGTTGCTGTTGCTGTTGAGCCGCTTCGGCCGCTTGGCGGGCTTGTTCTTCAGCCTGCTGGCGGGCTTGCTCTTCGGCCTGGCGTTGGGCTTCCTCTTCAGCCTGACGTTGGGCTTCCTGTTCCGCCTGGCGTTGGGCCTCTTCGGCTTGGCGCTGGGCTTCCTGTTCCGCCTGGCGTTGGGCTTCCTCTTCGGCCTGACGCTGGGCTTCGGCTTCGGCTTGGCGCTGGGCTTCTTCCGCCTGGCGCTGAGCTTCGGCGGCGGCCTGCTGTTCAGCTTGGGCCGTGGCCTGGGCAGCGGCGTCTTGCTGCGCCTGGGCGGTGGCCTCAGCCGCCGCTTGCTGTTCGGCTTGCTGGCGGGCTTGCTGTTCGGCTTGCTGGCGAGCTTGTTCCTCGGCTTGGCGTTGGGCCTCTTCGGCCGCCTGCTGCGCCGCGATTTCCTCGTCACTGGGGCCGACAAAGATCGGTACAGAGGTCGTATCGCTTAGGCCGTTTTCGTCAACGACGGTTAGCGTGACTTGGAAGTTCCCCTGTGTTTGGTAAACGTAGGTGACCGTTTGACCGCTGTCGGAATTGCCATCGCCAAAGCCCCACTGATAGGTGATGATCTGTCCGCTACCGGGAGTAGAGTTTTGAGCGCTAAAGTTAACCGGCTTGCCAGCCTGAGTTTGGGCCGGAGCGTCGATAGCCGCCAGCGGTGGCGTGGCCGGCGCCGGTCGGGTTTCAGGTTGGGGCACAGGCGTTGCGGTGGGTTCAGGCTCGGGCGCGGCGGTGGGCGTCGGTTCGTCGGGCGCAGTAGTCGGTAGTGGGGTAGCGGTAGGTTCTTCAATTTCCGGTGCCGGGGGTGGACCGCCACCAATATCTACAATGTCGATGTCATAGCTGTCGGTGGCGCTCAAGCCATTTTGATCGGTTACCGTCAAAGTTACCTGGTAGGTACCCGGGGCTGAATAGGCATGGGTGACGCCCATACCGCTGTCGGTTTGGCCATCACCAAAACCCCATTCGAAACTCACAATCGGGCTTTCCGAGTGGGAGTAACCGCCATCGAACAGGATAGCTTCGCCCACTTGCGCTTGCGCCGGGCCATTGATTTGAGCGACCGGCGGTTGGGCCGGTTGGATGGTAGGTACCGGCACGGGTAGAGTGGTTACCGGGGCTGGATCGATGGTTACGGGCCAACTGGCGGTGTTAGTCTGGTTGATATCATTGGCCAGGGTTAACTGAACGGTGTAATCGCCCGGCTGGGTGTAGGTGTGATTGGTCACCAGATCGCCGCCGGCGGTGGTCCCATCGCCGAAGTCCCACTGAATAGTGGTCAGCGGGGCGGCTGAGGTGGACGATTGGCCGTCGAAGGTGAGCTGATCGCCGACCTGGCCGCCGGCGGGGCCGGTGATGTTGGCCGTTAGCGGGTCGGGTTGAGCCAGCGGGTTGACAGTCACCGCGAGAGTCGTACTGCCGGTCTGATTATTTTGATCGGTGACGTTGAGTGTAACGGTGTAGTCGCCCGGTTGGGTGTAGGTATGATTGGTCAATTGACCGCTGCCGGTGTTGCCGTCGCCAAAATCCCAATCAAAGCTAACGATTGGGCTGGCAGCCTGAGTGCCGCTGGCGTCGAAGCTGACCGTATCGCCAACTTGAGCCGTGGTCTGGTCGGCCTGGATCGAGGGCTGGGGCGGCGTATTAGCCGGCGGCGGCGCGTTGATGGCGACCGGGTGGGCGGTCGTGTTCGACTGGCCTAATTCGTTGACAAGCGTCAGCAGCACCTGATAGTTGCCCGGCGCGTCATAGGCATGGCTAACGACCAGGTTGCCGCTGTCCGAGTTGCCGTCGCCAAAGTCCCACTGGATATCGGTTAGCGGCGCGGCAGAAGTGGACGACTGCGCGTCGAAGGTGAGCGACTGGTTGATCTGGCCCTGGTTGGGGCCGCTGATTTTGGCCGTTAACGGATCGGGGGCCGGTTGGGGATTGATTTGAATCGGCTTCGTCGCCGAGCCGGCCTGGCCCTGATTGTCCGTAACGGTTAGGGTGACGGTGAAGTCACCGTTTACGCTGTACGTGTGGTTCACTTGAGCCCCGTTGGCGGTGTTGCCGTCGCCAAAGTCCCAGGCGTAACTGGCAATCGGATTGGAGGATTGGCTGCCGCTGCCATCAAAGGTGATCGTCTGACCAACCTGAGCTGAGGCAGGCCCGGAGATAGACGCCTTAGGCGGTTCATTAGATGGCGGCGGATCGAGCAGCGTAATCAGGTGGGTCGCCGTATTTTCGAAGCCATTTTGATCGGTAACGGTTAGCCTGACGTTGTAGGCGACCAGATCGCTCTTGGTCGCGGGGCGGGTGTAGACATGCGGGACGCGCGGCCCATTGGCGCTGGAGCCATCGCCGAAATCCCAGGCCCAACTGACAATCTGGTTCTTGGAGGTCGAGCCGGAGCCATCAAAAATAATCTCCTGGCCCCACTGCGATTCTTGCGGCGCGCTGATTTTGGCCACCGGTGCATCGCCGCCGCCCAAGTCGCTATCGACGCGGATAGACAGATTATCGCTGCTGCGCAGGCCATTTTCGGCTACAACGGTTAAGACCACGTTAAACAACCCTTCTCGGTTGAAGGTGTGCGAAACCTGCTGGCCGCGCGTGGTGGTACCGTCGCCAAAAGTCCAGTTGAATTCGGTGATCGGACTGATCGAGAAGGATCGACTGCCGCTAAAACTGACCGGCTGGCCGACCTTGCCGGTGGACGGCCCGTCCAGGATAGCTGTCGGGAAGGTGGTCGACTCCAGATCATCCTCGATTCTGATTCTAATATCGGTGGTATCTCGCAGGCCGTTTTGGTCGGTGACTCTCAGTCTGACCCGGTAAGTGCCCGGCTCATCGAAGGTATGATCGACGCGTTTGCCTTTGGTGCGTTTGCCATCGTCAAAATCCCATTCATATCGGTCGATGGAACTATCGCCCTGGCGCGAGCGACCGCCGTCAAATCTCACCGGCTGGCCGACAACGCCCTCACTGGGGGCGCGGATAACGGCCAGCGGGCCCTGTTGCGGCCGGTCGGTGCGCTGCCAGGAAAAGCCGATAAACGACTCACGGGTGCGTTGGAAATATTCTACCCGCAGTTGGTGGATGCCGGAGGGCAAACTGCGCCGAACTTCAACGACGCCGGTGTTGCCGCCCTGCCAACGGTCTGAAATCAGATCGTTGTTGATCCACAGCCGGTGGCCGTCGTCGGAGGTGATGCGGAAGAGATAATCGCCGCCGTCAAAGGGGATTTGGCGCGTCCAACGCGCTGAGAAATTCTCGCCGGGGACGCCGGGACCGGGTGAGTTGCCATTCCAGTTGTAGTTGATGCTGCCCTCGTTGCGGACCAGCACCGGCGAACCGTTCAGATCAGGATTGTTGAAATATTCCGCTTTCCAATCCGGGAACGTGTCGATGCGCTGCCAGGACAGCACGGCCACCGCGCCGCCGGTCAGTTCGTTGTACTCCATGCGGATATCGTGATTGCCCTCGGCCAGGAAAATATCCGCGGCGAAGGTTGTTGGCGATTGCTGGCGCCACTGGTTGATCAGCAGCGCTCCGTCAACCCACAGCCGCACGCCGTCGTCCGTTCGACTGAAGAAGCGATAGGTGCCGGCGGCGAAGTTCAGCGTTCGCGTCCAACGCACCGAGAAGAAATCGACCGGAATACGCGAATCGGGTGAGCCGAGACCCCAATCGAAACTGATGGCGACGTCGTTGCGCACAAAAACGGGCGAACCGTTCAACGTTTCGTTGTTAAAATACTCGCCTCGCCAGTCGGTGATGACCACACCCGGTTCAGGGGTGGCGGTTGGCGTAGGTGGCGCCGGGGTTGGCGGTACGGGCACGTTGACAATCGGCACATTGGCGATGTTGCTGGCTTGCACAAATTGGGCCGAGACCCAGCCGAAATCCTGGGTGGCCGACGGAAACTTGATCTGCCACCAGGTGGCTTCGGCGTTGCGGCCGATAATCTCGGCCGACTGGCCCAGCAGCAGCACGCCCAAGATATCAAAGGTCGTGCCGGGGCCAGATCGGACGTTAAGATTGGCGGTGGTCGTCAACTGCGCCACCGTCGGCGGCGGTGGGGTCCGGGTGACATTAGGGTCGGGCGAGATGTTAATGACATTATTATTTGAAGAGCCAGGGGTGGGTGGCGGGGCGCTGTCGCCGGGCGTGATAATGGTCAACATTTCTTGCGCCCGAAGCGTGTTGTCGTCGGTGGTGACTAAAACCGGAACCGGACTTTCGTCCAGCCAGCGGGCGTCGGTGGGAACGATAATTTCAACTGAAAAGCCACCGTTTTGGTCAACTACGGCGCTGTTAACCGTAAACACCGGCGGATCGGCCGGAACCAGCGACACGATAACCCGGCTGCCGGCCGGCCAATTTTCGCCGGAAATGGTTACGGTGGAGCCAGGCTGTCCCGCGCTTGGCTCTAGGGTGATGGCCGGAGCCGTCAGTTCATCGGTTTGTTGATCGCCATTGGAATCCGGCAAAGGGGCGGATTCAACGACGGCTGAAGTGGGTGTGGCCAAGCCAGCCACGGCAGTAGGCGCTTGCTCACTAGCCTCTTCTTCCCTCATAAAAAGCTCGCCGCCTAAAAAGACGGCTACGAAGCCGGCCAGGACACATAGAAACAGAACTGCACCAAGCAGAGTCTTTTCTATGGTTGACCAGCTACCCAGAAATCCTTTGTTATTGCTCATTACTTCCTCCCAGAGTCAGTCTATTTTAAGGATAACAGAGTTCCCCATATTACACATCGGTCAGATGTATTTTGTTGAGCTAGACAACCCGCTTCCGCCAGCAAGCGGAGGCCAGAGTCGTCCATTTGGATGAGGTTTTACGTGGTGCTCATCCGTTGAATCGGTCTATCGAATTTATTTTCAGAAACAGGCTGGGAATGAAATGGGTCAATAAGGGGTAGGTCAGGTCCAGAATCGTTTATGTCAAAACCAGCCTATTATACCGTCATTGATGCTAAAGGGGAATTTTTATGAAGGCATTTTAGTGGCGCTTACAGAAGCGGGCAATTAATCATCATCGTGGCCTGAGTCATCGTTTTTGCCGCTGCCGGAGTTGTTATCTCGACCACTGCTGCTACCACTACCGCTGTTGCTACTGCCGCTGCCGGAGTTATCATCTCGATTGTCGCTGCCGTTATCGTTGCTGCCACTGTTGCTGCTGCCGGATCCGGAATTATCCTCCGATGTGTTGTCGTTGCTGCCGGATCCGGAATTATCGCTTGGGCCGGAATTGTCGTCACTCACGTTGTTATTGTTGTCATCGGCGCCGCTGCCCGGCCCGGAGTTGTCATCTGAACCACCGCTGTTGCCGGGTCCGGAATTACTGCTGCCCGGCCCCGAGTTATCTGATCCAGCACCATCATCGTCCGTTTCCACTTCGACCGGCGCCGGTTTCGGTGTAGCGGTAGGAATAAGTTTGATCGTGTCGGACGTAGATTGGCTGGCCGCTGTTGGCGTGGCGGTGGGCGGTGGCGGTGTAGCGGTGGCGGTAGGTATCGGCGTCGAGGTGGGCGGAAGCGGGGTTGGCGTTGGCGTCGGCGGGGCCGGTTCGAGCACGGTGATCGATGTGGCGACCAGTTGACCGGCTGCATTGGTTTGCCCTTCAAGGCGAACTTGCGCGCCGACCGCTAACTCGCCCTTAATTATGGTCTCCGGCGCAAGCTCGATGGTTAGATCGTCTACCGTCAGCCATGCAGCGGAAACGGCCTCGACACGTCCACTAAGCCTGACCGGGGCCGCTTTACGTTGTTCAATTAGATGGTTCACCTCTTCGACCCGGCGTTGGTTGAAGGTATCCTCTAATTGGTGTCGCTGCCGGGTATCTTGGGTCAGCGTTAGCCGGATGGTTTCACCCAGCCGTTTGACCGGATAAAGCGGCTGGCCGGGCAGGCTGCCCTCAGCCGCCAGAACCATGCCGCCGCCTAAAAGACTGCCAAAGACACAGACCAAGAATAACAGCGCCGCCGCAATCGCCGTTGATAAGCCGGTGTTGAACAGGAGCCGACCCAAATTAAACCGGGGTCGGGGAACGGGGCGGCCAGGTGAGTACGCCGGAGCGGGCGCAGCCATTGAATTAGCATGAGCCAGCAGGCGATCCAAGCTAGCTTGGGGCGCTGGAATGGGAATGTCAGCTTTTAAGGCATTAACCTCAGCCGCGAGTTCCAACATCGGGCGCAGCCAGGCCGCGTCATCACCGGCCTCGGCCAGGATTTCATCCAGAGAAACGCCTGCGGCTAGCAAGGCTAATGCTTCGTCTAATTTGTCCGCCTGGTTAATGGTTGGCTCGCTGTTCATTTCTAAACCATATCTTCCATTGATTGGGGCTGCATCAATTCGGCCAGCGCCCGCATCGCCCTAAATTGCAGCCCTTTGATCGCGCCCGGCTTTTTGTTAAGCGCCTGGGCCACACTTTGAATATCCATTTCCTCCAAAAACCGCAGAACAATCACTTCGCGCTGCTCATCGGTTAACTGCCGGATGGCCTGCACCAACTCGCGGGTGCGCTCGCTTTGAATGGCCTGGTGGAGAGGGTTAGTGTGCTCGGCAGAGGTGACCTGTTCGCTAAGTTGGACTTCAGGCAGGCGCTCGCGTTGGCGGTAATGGTCGGCAACCACGTTGCGGGCGATGCCCATAATCCAGCCCTGCGGCGAGTCGCGCCAGGCCGCCCCCCGGCGCAGCGCCTCTAGCGCTCGTACGAAAATTTCGCCGCATAAATCTTCGATCGTCCGCTGGTCGCCGACTTTGAATTGAACATAGCGGGCCACCATGTCGTAGAAGCGACGATGAAATTCGCGCAGCGCATCGGGATCGAGTTGTTTTGCTTTTTCCAGCAGTTGCTGTTCGTTGCTCATCGTTAGGTTACTTGTCGAGAAATAGCCCCAAAAGTTACGCGGTCGCGCCAAATTCGTGGAAAAAGACCAATTTTCAAAATTCGCGTAACTTTTTGATGACTACTGCGACATTTAGGGTCGAGAATTGCGGCCGCAATCTATCTTTCCTAAAAGTTTAGCTAGGTTTTTGAAAGGAGCAATCTATGAGGCGAGAATTTGCAGAAGTTTCAACCGGCGGCGTCCTCTGGCCCGCGGGCCTTGGCCCGATCACCCGGCGCTGGGTGGGGCGGCAGGTGCGGCTCAGCGGATCGACCCTGTTGCTGGGGGCGGCGCTGTTCGGCCTGTTTGTGACGCTGCTAGCCTTAATTCAATTCAGTACCCCTAATCTGGCCGGCAATGACGGTTACTATCATATCAAGCTGGCCCAGGTCATGGGCCAGGAAGGGCTGCGTCCGCCGTTTCCGTGGCTGCCACTGACGGTTCTGGCGCCGGATCGCTACGTCGATCATCACTGGCTCTACCACATGCTGTTGATACCCTTCACCTGGAGCGATCTGCGACTGGGGGCCAAGTGGGCCAGTGTCATCCTGCCGGCCCTAACCTTCCTGACGGGCTGGGTGCTGCTGCGTGGGCAGC
>JAGRCC010000700.1 GCA_020433785.1 Anaerolineae bacterium | reverse complement strand
TTTAGAAGGTTATTACCCAACGCACCGGCCAGCAGTGAGCCATCTTCGTTAAGATCGCAATCGCTGACGCCGTGCGGGTCGGCTACAAAGGTCAACCGCTCTCGCCTTGAGGCCACCTCCCACACCCCGACCATTCCGCCCGATGAAGCAGCCGCGACAACAGCTCCATCAGCCGACAGAGCACAGGTAAAATTAACGTCCCGCTGACTGACGAAGGTTAGTTGATTGATCCCGGCGTGGCGTAAACGCATCTTAGCTGAAAATTGCTCCCGGCCGGTATAACTATCCCAGATTTTAAGGTTGCCATCATTGGATATGGCTGCCACGGTGGTCCCATCGGCGCTGATATCACAGCCGGTTATGGTTCGGGTGTGCCCATTAAATTCTAGCATTTTGGTTCTGGTTTTGGTATCCCAGATTTTGACCGACTGATCTTTAGAGACTGAGACCACTATCGAACCGTCGGCATTGATGGCGCAGCTCATAACACTGCTATGATGAGCTTGCCAGGCGACTGCTTGTCGCTCGACCTGGAGGTCAACCAGAACCAGGCGACCGTCGTTCAAAGCGTAGACAACATTCCCTCCGTCGTTGCTGATGTCACAGCTCCAGATTTCGGCTTCGGATTCTTGAAGTTTGAAGCATGGGGCGCCGGTAACCGCATCCCAGACAATCAAACAGCCGTCTTTGCTGGCCGAAACGATTTTTGAGCCATCGCCACTGACGGCGCAGGTTAAAACACCGCTGTCATGCCCTTTTAGGGTACGGATCAGGGTGGAGTCGGGCAGGTCGGGCACGGCGCAGAGGGCGGTCAGGCGGGGTTTGGGGAGGCGGGACTCGGCCGCTGCCAGCAGTTCCGCCGCGGGCGGTAAATGCACCAGGCGGCTTTGCAGCGTGTTGGCAATTTGATCAAGCGTATCGCAGCGAGCCAGGAGATGGCTGGCCTGCGACAGCGCCCGGCGCACCAGAGGCAACCGCTGATTATTGGGCGACGCCGCTTCGGCCGTCAGTAGATCGCTTTCGGCGTAGTAGACGCCCCGAATTTTGATCTTGTTAACCAGGTAAACCACATCTTCGACGGTCGCCACCAACTCCGAGATGCGTCCGGCTGCGACCAGATGACAAAAAAGATGGGTCCACATATAAACGTCCTCAGCCGGTAAATCGATCCAGGCCACCCGATACGCATCGAGTAGCTGCTGATGCAGCGCCGCCAGGTCAGACGTTTTCTGGAAATTTAAGTAGGTATGCATGGCTTTGTGAAGCCGGATGTAACCGCTGGTCAGGTCGAACTGAGCCAGCAAACACAGTTCGTAAAGACGGAGGCACAGATCCTCGGTATCAAAATCGTCCAGGCCGCCGGTGGCGCCCCACAACTTCTCCAAAACGGCCAGAGGAATATTGACGCCATCCGGAAAGATCGCCAGTTCGTTGTAACGGGCGCGTTCGGTGCTATCAAGCAGCCTCAAACTTATCTCCAACGCCTGACCTACCGCCCGGCGCCGGCCCGTCGAATGGCCCACATCAAAGGCGGTAAGACCCTGGCAATCGAGCGCGTGGTAGGCATAATTGAGCGCGGCCGGCAGCAGCTCATTATGTTTATGGACCCGATCGCGCAGCGTTCCGTTGGTAAGTTTGAGTAGCAGGGGCCATTCACCCATCCGGCGAGCCAGCCGGCGGCGTTCGGCCAGATAACCATCGGGCAGATCAGAGCTTAAGAGTGCCACTGCTTCATCAAGCAACATCGGGCCGACCTTAATTGTCTCAACTTCCAGGGGCAGCGTTTCGGCGTTGCGTGTGGTGATAATTCGGGCGCAGCGATTGCCGCCTTGCAAGAACGGTTTGAGGTGGGCGGCGTTCCAGACATCGTCGATGACGATGAGGAGGTCGCGGTCGGTGACGAGCTCGCCAAAACGAACCAGGGCCGCGTCGAGGCCGGTAAAGCCGGGCCGCTCGCCGCTCAGGATTTCGATCAAGTCGATGATGGGCCGGTATAAATCGCCCGGATATTCGCCCAGCGTAACCCACAGGATGCCGTTATCAAACACCTGGCGGATGTTTTCATCGTGGCACAGTGCCGTCGCCAGGGTGGTTTTACCGTAACCGGTTGGGCCGACCAGAGCGATGATGTTAGTCAGCCCTTCTTCCTGCTCTCGATCAAAAATATGGGCCAGCGTTTGCTCAAACAAGGCCGGGCGCTCGACAAAATTTTCCGGCATATCGTCCGCCATAAAAGGGATGCGAGGAATTTCGCAACTCCCCTTCAAATCATCGAGCAGTTTGGACCATTCCAGCTTCACGTTATAGAAATGGACTTGACGAATCCAGCGCGGCAGCAGCTCAAAATGGAGATCATCGGCCTTGAAGATGGGATAAATACAAACGCCCTGCTGGCGGGCATAGCGCCACAAGCGGCGGATTAGATGCGAGGTGAGGGCGGCTTCGGTCATCGCCAGCACCAGAAAATCGACCTGATTGAGCGCCTGGGTGATTTGCGACCACCAGGTGCGCTCACCTTCCAGCGATGACAGATCGCTCCAAGTCGCAATACCGGCGGCCCTGAGCCGTTGGTGAAGTTCGCCGACCAGCGCGGCGCCATCCTGATTTAAGGCGAAAACCAATACACGCGGGGGTTCGGTGGGCGGCGGTGGTTCATCGTGGGCGAGCGCCGCCGTTGCCGCCGGACGAACTTGATTGGCTAATTGCCTGGCGTAAGCGGTAAAGGCATCGAAATGAACGACAAATTGGTTGAGGGCTTTACTGATCTCGCCCCGGCGAACTCCCTGCGACGCCAAGGCTTGGGCGACAACCAAGGGGTCGTCGCCCCATTCTTGAACCAGCCGCAGGACCGGCCGGGCCTTCTCGCCGGCAATTTGGTTGACGCAGGTGATGGCTTCAAGGTCAAAATTTCGAATGGCCTGCCGAATAGGCCAAAAAATACCGACGATCAGCAGTTCGTATTTGAGGTCAACTTTATTGTTGGCTACAGCCAATTTAGCACATTCAGTGAGCGAGTCGGTGATTTGGGTTTGCCATTGCTCGGAATAGCTCATAACCCTTCCTGTTTCGATATGAGGTTCGTTCCTAAAATTGTACTGCAAGCCGATTGAGATTGCAACGCCTCAAGAATTTTCGAGGCAGGGTAGGGGACACCGGCGGGGACGCGGCTATGATAGCCTTAGCCTAGGCTGTGCTATAATATCATCATAGGGCGAGCGACCCTATTTTACCTACAGAAAATGAGGCTTTAATGGCAACCATCGATGACTATTTCAAAACAACGATTACCGGCTTGGAGCAGACATCTAGCCTGCAATTTTACAAAGCGGATACCTTTCCGACCATCAATCCGATCCACTGGCTGGTTTCCCATTTTGCGGTGGGATCGTACAGCCCGTTGGGCAAATTGAGTGGGATGTTAACGGCGCACATGACTCAGATTGCGCCGCGTAACGGTTTTGGCTGGCATCCGCACCGGGGACTGGAGATTTATACCTATGTGGTCGAAGGCGAACTGTATCACGAAGACACGACCGGCGGCAGTGGGATTATCACGGCCGGTGAGGTACAGCGCATGTTTTCCGGCCAGTACATCGAACACCAGGAGCTAAATTTAACCGACCGTCATACACGCGTTATTCAGATTTGGTTTTTGACCCGGCCCGAATTGTGGGACATCGACCCGCATTATGAACAGGTTAGTCTGGCCAAGATGCCGCCGCGCCAAGTGGGTGACGGTATGGTACGCGAAATCATTGGCCCAAATCGTCATACGCAGGCGCATGTGTCGGCGCGCCTGACCAGCACGTTAATGCCGGCCGGTGGTCAAACTACGGTGGAACTGCCCCAAGCGGGTGAGGATTTGTTCCTTTATATTGTTGACGGCGAAGGTCAGCTTGAAACGGTTGGTCATCAGCAAGATTTTGGCCGGTACGATGTTATCTTAGCCACGCCCCAGGCTGAGGCTCCGCTTTTGAAAGCGGGCGATAAACCGGTTAATTTTCTGTCATTTTATCTTGAGCCGTTTGTGCCGGTGAAAAAAGTGTGACGTGCAGCACACTTTAGATGTGTCGTAGATCATAGAAATTTGGCTCTAATTGAGGTATAATATCATTGTCCACAGCAGGCGCAATAACCAAACTGCGCCCCTTGCCAAAAAACCATTTTGTTGGAAGAGCGGAGAAAAAAAATGAATTCCCACTATGGTTGTTGTCATCCTATTCAGTGTATTTTACCTCCCCATATCGTCGAGGCGATCAAATTGCGCGGCGATGAAGAGCAAAGAAAAATGGCTAAAGCTCTGGCCAAACAGGCTGAAGCGACACGTGAAAACAGGCAGGAAGCGACGCCTCCTGATTCCTTTTTAGGCGCGCCTGTCTTAGCCACGAGTGTTGCCCCGGCCGTAAATCGAGAAGTGTACGACGGTAAAAGCCGAGCCACCCTGCCGGGCACCCTCGTTCGGTCCGAAGGCGAAGATCCGGTCGATGATCCGGTTGTCAACGAGGTGTATGACTTAACCGGTGACGTTTTTAACCTTTATCTAGATGTCTACCGGCGCAATTCGCTCAATGGTCAAGGCTCGACCATTGTCTCAACGATTCATCACCGGCGGCGCTACAACAACGCCTTTTGGAACGGTTCGCAGATGGCCTATGGCGACGGCGATGGCACCCTCTTTCAAACCTTTGTTGAAGCATCGGTGGTGGGCCACGAACTGTCTCACGCCGTGGTCCAATATTCCGGCGGGCTGGTCTACCGCGATCAGGCCGGCGCCCTTAACGAGAGCTTTGCCGATGTTTTTGGCAGTTTGTCCAAACAATACACGCTGCGACAAACCGCCGCCGAAGCCGACTGGCTCGTCGGCCAGGGTATTCTTGGCCCGGACGTCAGTGGTGTAGCCCTCCGCTCGATGAAAGCGCCGGGCACCGCCTATGATGATTCAGTTCTGGGTAAAGATCCTCAACCCTACCATATGGACTTTTATTTGAATACAACCTCTGATAACGGTGGGGTTCACATCAACTCCGGTATTCCTAACCATGCCTTTTATTTGTTATCGCAATACCTGGGTGGTTATGCCTGGGAGAAGGCCGGCCATATCTGGTACGATACGATGCAAATTATCAACAACCCTTTGGCTACATTTAACAATTGGGCCGATAAAACGGTTGAAATGGCCCGCGATCGTTTTGGGGCCGGCAGCATGGAAACCATTCTAACCCGGCGGGCCTGGAAACTGGTCGGTGTAGATTTATAGCCTATGAAAATTTCTTTGCGCATCTTAACGGGTCAGGGCATTACCTTACGGGGGCAAATCGATCTGATGGACCTGCCTGAAGACCTGGCCCATCAGGTTCAAACAACCTTTACCCCGGAAAACTTATCGGCCGCTGCCGCCGCCCAACCGAATCCCCAAATGGTTGATGCTTCGGAATATGAACTGGTTATCTATCCTGACGATCCGAACCTAACACCGCAGCAATACTCGTTTGTTGACGCCGATGATAATTTTGAGGTGCTTGAAATTCTCGACGACATTATGCATGAAATTGTTCGCCGGAAAAAAGGCCGATCCTAAGGCGTTAATATCTCCGTTTGTCCACTCACTTCCCTAATATCTGCTGCGACTGCCTGCTTCCCGATTTGGGCTTAATGATTAGTGGTAGAAAGTGACGCCGGTACAACTCCGGGTTGGGGAATGATTAATCATTCTTCGTCCCCAACTCAAATTCAGTCGGATCATCGTCCTGGTGATCGATGCGCCACTCCTGCTCGGCTATATCGAAATCGGCGATTTTTTCGAGAGGCAATTTGGCGTACTTGCCGTACCCTTCAACAGCAACCTTACCGCTGCTGAGTAAAATCTCCCCCGTTCCTTCAAAATGCCGATTGGTTTCTTGGGTGATGCGACCCACTACCCGCAGCTCTTCATTAAGCGGCACGGGCCGGTGGAAGCGAACCGAGAATTCAATGGTAACGCCCCAGGTAATCTCGCCATATTTGGTAAGGATAGCCCGCCCGATGGTTTCATCCAGAATGGCTGTGGCAATACCGCCGTGCAGCCGGCCCGGATAGCTTTGATGTTCTTCCTGCGCCGTAAACAGCGCCACAATCTCGCCGTTTTCCAATTCGTAAAAATGGGCCTTTAAGCCCGCTGAATTCTTTAAGCCACAGACCAGACACATCTTTGAGTTAGGTTGTTTACCGGTTACGCGATAAGACATGGTTATTCCTCTATAGATAAAAGACTGGAGCATCAAAGCTTGCTTTGATCCTTTTGGACAAAGCAAGCTTCGTCGCTCCTTCGATATGTTTTCGGTTGGGGTAGTAACCCGCCGGTAATTGAAGTCTAATTAGAGCCAAGGCGCAAATCATCTGGCCCGCCGTTGGCGGGATGGCTAATTTGTTGACCAACTCCCCTATTCCCATTAAAATAACCGCACCTATCGAAATCAAGATCGTGAATTAGATAACCCAAGTTGCTTCTGGGCCTAGGAAGTCCCAAAAAACGACTGTTTCAGCCCTAGTCACGTGGGAAATAAGGCGTAAGACATAAGAAGTAAGTTGATCCCTTACTCCCTACTTCCTATTCCCTGATTTAGAAATCCAAACGGCAACTTGAGTTAAATCATTTCCACCCTTTAGCTGCACCCTGCGAGGAGGCAATGTGCGCCTAACAATGAATGTTGTAGGTTTAAGTCAACGGGGCATGGTTCTTCCGATACGTCGATGGCTAACCTTGATTGCGCTGCCACTGCTTTTATCTCTCGCTGCCTGTAATACTATCACCACTTCCAACACCGCCAATTTAGATGGCACCACTACCTTTCGTGAAGAGGTTATCGCCGAACTACCTAACCCGCAAACCTATCGCCTGGGCCTGCATACCGAAGTGACCGGAGCCGGCGCTCAAATTGGCGATTTAACCATTCGCGCGGCTCGGCTGGCGGTGGAAGAGATCAATGCCGCCGGCGGTATCAACGGCATCCCGCTCGAACTGGTGGTGCGTGATGTTCGCTCTGATCCGCAAATCGCGTTGAAGCAGTATCGCCAAGCCATTGCCGAAGATAATCTGGTTGCCCTGTTGGGGCCGCTGAAATCGGCCTATGCCACCTTGATGGTGCCCGAACATCGCCACCAGCATTTGCCCATGTTCATCGGAGCTACCAACTATACCCTGACCGAGCAGGGGGCCACCAACCTCTTCCGCGCCCGCCCCAGCGACCGTTTGGGCGCGGCGGCGATGGTTACCATTGCCATCGAACGATTAGAGGCCCGGCGGATTGGCCTGGTTTACGACAGCGATGCTTTTGGCAGCGGCGGGGCTGAACTGATCCGCCATGAGTTAAGCGAACGCGGCCGTACCTTGGCGGCTGATATTAGCTACCGGACTGAAACCAATGAATTTGATCCCCTGGTCCGGCAGCTGGCCAACGCCCAGGTGGATATGGTGCTCATCTACGGCACCAATCAAACCGACGTGGGCCGGCTGCTGCGGACCATCCGCTACTGGGATTTAGAGGTGCCTATCTTTACCTCGCCCGGTGGTTCCTCGGTGGTAACCCACAATGTCGCCGCCGAAGCCCAAGACGGTATCCTGGCCATAAATGACGGGTTTTTGAAAGACTCGGTCAAAGCGGCCACGTTTCAGGCGGCTTTTGTCCAGCGCTTTGGCGTGGAGCCTGATACCTATGTCGCCTGGGCTTATGACGCCGTCTATCTACTGGCCGAGGTCCTGGCCAAAGATCCTACCGCCACCGGCGATGACTTAAACGATCTCATCCGCCAATCGACCTATGCCGGCGTCCAAGGGATTTACCGGTTCGATGAAACCGGCGAAGGGCTGCATTCGGTAACCGTTGTCCTGATGAACGATGGCATTCCTCAACCGGTGGGTACATATAGCCTGGATGGATTTTATCCCAATGATAACTGGCAAACCGTCGAAACCCATCTGAACCCGGTCTCGGAGCCAGTTCCATGACGGCGCTTTTGAAGCATCTGGGCCAGTTTCACCAGCGGCGCTCCCTGGCCACGCGGCTGATTGTCTTAATTCTGGTCGTGGCGACGCTGGCGATTACCATCTTGTTTTACGATTTGAGCCGCCAAAATCAGCGCGAGATCGAAGACCTGCAAACCTATAACCTGATTAACGACGCCCAGGGCTTGGCCCGCAGCCTCGATGCCCTGGTTGAAAGCGAAATCAGCCGCATTGCCAACCTATCGCTGTCCCGCGCCGTTCAGGAGTTTGTCAGCGCCCGCCCCGACCAGCGCTCCGCTCTATTTACGCCCACACTGACCGATTTTACCAACTTTCTCGACTCCAGCCCGGCTTATCGAGCCGTTCTGCTGCTGGATGACTCCGGCGAGGTGTTGATCTCCACTCAGGGCAGCTATGTGGGCCAAAACTTTGCCAGCAGCGATTTTTTTCAAGAAGCGCTGCAAAACCAGGTCTATATGTCTAACCCCGGCCTGTCAGCGCTTGACCGGCAGGTGGTGATTTGGGTGGCCGCCCCGGTTCACACCGGCGACCCGGAGACACCGGCCGGCGTGGTGGTGGTTACGCTTTCGCCGGAATTTTTGTGGAACCCGGTAGAGCGGCTGGCCATTGGCGAACAAGGCTACGCCATTCTGTTGGATCAGTATGGTATTCGGCTGGCCCACGGCCGGGATCGAACGTATATCTTTCGCAGCCTGACCCCGTTACCCCCTGACGTGTGGGCTGAGCTGCAAGCCAGTAATCGCTTTGGGGCGCTGCCTCAAATTTCCGATACCGGTAGTTATGCCCTATGGAATTATATTCAAATGGAATCGTCGCCCCCGCTGCTCATTGATTCGCTCGACGAGCAGCACCAGCGGGTTTACTACAGCGCCGCCCGGTTGGAAAAGCGCAACTGGACCGTGGTGGCGATGCTGCCCGAAGCCGAAGTTTTGGCCCCGGCCAATCGGGTCACTTCGCACGGGATGGCCGCGGCTATTTTGTTAACGGTGCTGCTGGGCATTACCGTGGTCTGGATGGCCCAGCGTATTATGCAGCCCGTGCCGCAGTTGGTTAAAGCCGCCAGTAAAATTGCCCAAGGCGATTTATCGACGCCGATTGAAGTTAAAGGCGTGGCCGAATTGAGCGTACTGGCCGAAAGTTTTGAGTCGATGCGGTACAATTTGCGGGACTCGCAGGACCAACTGGCCCATTGGGCGCATACGCTGGAGGTCCGCGTGGCCCAGCGCACCCAAGAGTTAGCCGCCTTATCGGAAGTGGTCGCTTTTGCCAGCCTGTCCCAATCGCGCCCGCAGTTGATGGATACGGCGCTCGATCAATCGCTCAAGGCGATGAATGCGGAGATGGGCGGGATTTGGATCGCCGACAGCGACGGCGTGGTTCACTTGCAAGCCTACCGTGGCCTGGACGACGAGCTAATTGAAGGGCTGACGACCTTTGAACCTGGCGAAGGGCTAATTGGCCGCGTGCAGAAAACCGGCGAGCCGGTGGTGCTGGACGACCTGAGCGAAGCGCCGCGTTTAGCCAGAGCGGTGGTGCAGGAGCGTCTGATTCGGGCGTTTGTGGCCGTGCCGCTGCGCATTCACGGTCAAAATCTGGGGGTGCTGGCCGTCTTTAGTCAAGTGCAGCAATATTTCAGCCCCGAGGTGGTGCTGCTGGCAGCCTCCATTGCCCGGCAAATCGCCTTGACCCTTGATAACCTGAATTTGGTTGAGCAGGTTCAGCACCAGGCCCACAGCGTGGCCCGTTTGCAAGAGCGGGAGCGCATCGGCGCTGAAATTCACGACAGTA
>JAGRCC010000699.1:2407-3397 GCA_020433785.1 Anaerolineae bacterium | reverse complement strand
GTAAAGCGGGTGGTCGAAATATCCAGCGCTGTTTGGAGTTGGCGGTCGTGCAGCGCTTCTTCTACGCGCTCATAGAATGTCACATTTGAAACAGCCATACGTTTCATCTTTCTCGTAAAATATCGGCGATGTGTTTAACCTTGACCGCGCTGCCTCGGCGGCGCAAACCGCCGGCAATGTGCATCAGACAGCTAACGTCGGTCCCGGTGACCGTATCCGCGCCGCTGGCCTCGATGTTGTCGAGTTTGCGTTGCAAGATCGCCCCGGAAATTTGGCTCATCTTAACGGCGAACAGCCCCCCAAAGCCACAGCACTCTTCCGAGCCGGACAGATCTTTTGACTCGAGGCCGGCGACCTGATCGAGTAACCGGCGCGGCTGGGTTTTTAGTCCTAGGCCCCGCAATCCGTGACAGGAAGCGTGGTAAGCAACGCAGCCGGTCGCGGCACTGTGAACGTCGGTGACGCCGAGAACGTCTACCAAAAATTGGGTGAATTCGTACGTGCGGGCGCTAACGGCTTGGGCCTGGGCGGCATAGTGGGGATCATCGGCCAGCAGGTCAATATAATGGTGGATGATCATATCGCCGCAAGAGCCGGAAGGGATGATAATTGGGGCGTCACTTTGGGCCAGGACGTCGATGGTGTAGCGCGCCATGGCCCGCGCGTCGTCCCAAAAACCGGCATTGAAGGCCGGTTGTCCGCAGCAGGTCTGCGCCAGAGGAAACTCGACGGTTAGCCCTAACGTCTCCAAAATATCGACGACAGCCAGGCCAGTCTCCGGAAAGAATTTGTCGACCAAGCAGGTGACAAAAAGTTGCACCGTTTTGACATCAGTTGTCATAAAACTTTACCTTTTGGGAATTTAGGAGTATTGTATTGAAAGGAGGGTAAATAGCAAAGGCGGTTTTGTCATACTGCTTACACCCTGTCACCTACAAATCTATTATCATACCGGCGAAAATATCATTAGAACTTACGCAGTTGGCATGT
>JAGRCC010000699.1:0-2340 GCA_020433785.1 Anaerolineae bacterium | reverse complement strand
AGGGATTTCTCCGCCTACGGCTACGAAATGACATGATTGGATGTCAAGGGCGTAACTCCTAATCATATCAAGTAAAAAATAGGGAGGTCTGTGCCGTTCATGAAACCTTGGGTTTTTCTTGTCCTATTAAGTTGCGCCCTAATGTTGCCCGGCTGCGCCGGGGCGTTTGTCGCGCCGCCGCCGGAACCGACGCCCACCGAAATTGCGGTAGCCACCCTGCGACCAACGCCAACCGAGGCGGCCCTCAATCCTCCGGCCTTACCGGCGGCTGATGCGACTGTGGCGGTGGTTGTCGAGCCGGAAGCTACGACTGTCCCGACGGACACGCCCGCCCCCACGGCCACGCCTACGCCTGTGCCGGACTGGCTGACCAACTATGGCCGGACCACTGAAAATTTGATGTATTTGGGCAACCCCGACGCGCCGGTCACACTGGTAGACTTTTCCGATTTTATGTGAACGAGCTGTCGTACCTACGTGTTAGGTACTGAACCGATGATTAGAGAGACCTACGTCAAAACCGGCCAGGTTTTGTTGATTTTTGCCCCTGTTTTGAACCACAGCACCTTGTCACTGCAAACCCACCAGGCGGCTGAATGTGCCGCCGACCAAGGCCGGTTTTGGGATTTTCACGATATTCTGTTTGAAAATCAAGACTCGTTTTGGTATGGCGATATCCAGCCTATACTCAAGCAACTGGCGGCCGACGCCGGCTTTGATACAGCCGAGTTCAACGCCTGTCTGGATGAGCAGCGGCATCTCGATACGGTGCAAACTCAAGATCAATTTCGCATCGAGGCCGGGATTCGAGGTCAACCGGTTTTCAATATCAATGGCGATTATTTAGTCGGCGCCCAACCGTTTGAGGTTTTTCAGGGGGTTATTGATCCTAAATTGGCGGGTGAGTGATTTATTTTTTGACGACGACGACGACCGTCATGTCATCGTGCTGTTCGGACTCGCCGGTAAAGGTTTGGGCCGCATCGATGATGTAATCGGCGATTTCTTGGGCGTCTCGGGTGTGGACGATGTTAAGAATGGTTTTCTCCAGCCGTTCAAAGCCGAATAGTTCGCCCTGATTATTTTGGGCCTCAACAATGCCATCGCTGGTAAAGATAATAGTGGTAAACGGGTCGAGCAAGAACATATCGTCCTGATAGGTATATTGCGAGGCCGGCAGTGCGCCAATGGGTAAACCGCCGACCGGTAAGTAGGTACAGCCGTTTATGGTAGCCCCTATCGGCGCGATCATGCCAGCGCTGGCGGCCGTCATTAAGCTGCCTCTAGCTTGCGGTTCCTTGTCAGGGTCATCACTTTCGAGCGGTAAAGGCACAAAGGTCGCCACTTGCAGGGCGATGTTCATTCTGTTTTCGCGAAGCCGGTTGTAGAGCTTAGTGTTCAATTTGTTAAGAAGCTCACCGGGGGTGACACCCGGGCCGGTTTGTGTGTCAATGGCGGTAATCCCGGCGGCCATATAGAGCGCGGCCGGAATCCCCTTACCGCTTACATCGCCAATCGCCACGCCTAATTCCTCATCTTTAGTTGAGAAAAAGTGAAAGAAGTCACCGCCCACTTGGCGGGCCGGTTCGATGCGGCCGGCGATGTCGAGGCCGGGGATTTGCGGAATAAATTGGGGCAGCAGCGTCTCTTGAATTTCGTGGGCAATGTTCAACTCCCGTTCTAGCTCACGAACTTCAATCTCGTACAGACGGGCATTCTCCAGAGTGACCGCCACCTGATTAGCAAAGGCCAGGGCCAGCACCAAATCCTCCTCGGTATAGGCATCGACGTTAGAATTGTCGATGCTGATCAAACCGATGACTTTATCCCGGGCAATGAGCGGAATCCCCATCCACGATTTAATATGGCTGTGACGCCCTTCTCTAAAGGAAGCCGAACTGCCGGAAATATCGCTAAAGATGAGCGGCTGCCGGGTTTGGATGGCGATGGCTCCCGGCTCGTTTTCAGGTTCGATATGAACCGGGAACGTCAACCCGATATGGTCTTCCAAACGGCTAAACCCCCGTCCGGCAATGACTCGGCGCTGGCTGCCTTCGATCAAATGGATCGCCGCGCTGTCGTATTGGACTACCCGGCCCAGTTGATCGAGAATGCGTTCCAGAACCTCGTTAAGGTTGAGGCTGGAACTGACCACCGCCGCCACTTCGCGCAGGGTTTCGGCCTGCTCCCGGCGGCGATACTCCGACTCGTACAAGCGCACATTCTGCAAGCCAACGCCCAGTTGGTCGGCCATCGCCTGCCCGGTGGAAATATCAGTTTGGTCAAAGTTACGGTTGTGGCGCGTGTTCTCGGCTACCAGGACACCGATAATCTCCTCTC
>JAGRCC010000698.1 GCA_020433785.1 Anaerolineae bacterium | reverse complement strand
GCGGTGCCGACTTCGTGGTGGTGGACTTCCACTTCCATGCCCACTTGCTCCATCATCAAGACCATTTGGGTTCGCACGTCTTGCAGGCTGTCGACGGGCGGGCAGGGGAAGTAACCGCGTTTAGCCGGAATTTGGCCGCCTAAGCCGCCGCCACCGCTGTTCCACCAGCCTTCGGGGCTGTCAATTTGATAGAAGCCGGTGTTGGCCGAGGACGTATAGGCGACATCGTTAAAGAGGAAGAATTCCGCTTCCGGGCCAAAGAAGGCTGTATCGGCAATGCCGGTTTGCTTGAGATAAGCTTCGGCTTTTTTGGAGACATAGCGCGGGTCTTTATTATAGGCCTGATGCGTGATGGGGTCATAAATATCACAAATCAGAACCAGGGTAGGTACCTGAAAGAAGGGATCGACAAAGGCTGACGTTGGGTCCGGAATCAGGATCATATCTGATTCGTTGATGGCCTGGAAGCCGCGGATGGACGATCCATCAAAGCCCAGTCCCTCTTCAAACGCATCCTCGGAAAATTCTTTGGTAGATAGGCTAAAGTGGTGCCATACGCCAAAGGGGTCGATGAAACGCATATCGACCATTCTTAGGTCTTCGGACTTAATGAGATCAAATACATCTTTTACAGTTGCTGCCATTGTGAAACATTACTCCTTTGTTTTGTTTTATATGGTTTTAACACGGCGGTTGCCGATTAACAACAGTTAGGTATTAAGTCGTCAGCTATTTAGACTCAAGTTATTAATTTTACCTCGGTTGGGTCACTGATAAAGCGGCGTCGAGCCAAATCATGGCCGGCTCTTTGACGCACATCCTCTGGGGCGTGGCCGATATAAAGGCTGTAGCGGTCCTCATTGATCCGGCGTTCGACGGCTATTAAAAAGCCGTTGATTTGGTACATATCAAGGGTTTTATCTCGATAAGAAAGTTTATCGGGCCGCGCCTCTAATTTAGTCTGGAGTTTGGCCCAGTAGTCGGGTAGCAGCCGGTCGATCCGGAGGTCGAAGTCTTGAGATAAACGGCGGTCAGTGATAAGAGCCTGACTAATCTGGCTCCGCAATCGAAAGACTTCGTGCCCGCTGTCTTCATTAACCTGATATTTTTTATCCAGTACGAAAGCGTAAAGGGCATCGTTGGCGTCGGTGGGAAAGACTGGAGTCCAAAATTCGGTATCTTGGGGGGTTAACGGTCGTTTTTTGAGATAAAAGATCGGTCTGACCAGGCCCAGGGTTTTTTGATGGACGCCGCGCACGTGCAATTTTTCGAAGTTTCCGGATTTGCCCAGGACACGGATTTCATTAAGGTAGCGGCTGACTCGATCACGAACGCAGGCCAGTTCTGGATGCCTGACGACGGGGCCGCCCCGCACGGTCAAGCCCAAATTTTCATTGCGACTGGTGTAAACCGGATAGACTCGCAAGCTGTGCCGGGCAATGAACACATAGGTGGGCATTCGGCCCAAATTTTCCAACGTCGGCGCGACTTTCTTAACGGCGTTCAGAACAGACTGTGGGCTGTTTTCTTGAATCTGAAGACCACAAATTTCGGCCGCGTAATGGTTTTGCCCTCTAATAAACTTTAAGTAGATGGGAACGTGAAATTGGGTATCGAAGCTGGTCTTAACCGGAGATAGGTCGATGCAGACGTAATAAGGGATGATCTTACGGGTATCTGTACTATTTTTTTCTAAAACAATGTCCATGTTGCCCGTATATCGCAATTAAATGAGTTCGTAGGGTTTTTAGCTATTGAACCACTCACTGAACGTCCGAACTCAAGAATTCTAAAATCCTGATGATTATTTGCCTTGGATGTAAACAGCACGAGGGTCATCGATATACCCGCGCCGCATTAAGTCGCCGGCCACTCGCTGGCATAAATCCTCATCATCGTGGCCCAAAAAGAGACTGTAGCGATCTTCGGCGCTGCGGTATTCGAGCGCGATGATCACATTCTCGCCCTCATACATGGGCAGCTTGATCCCTTCATAAACCATATCTCGATCAAGCTTGGTTAAGTTTGATTTAACTCTTTCCCAGTAATCAGGCATTAAACGGTCAGTACGGAGATTGAGGTTGGTCATCAGCCGATGATCATTAATTAAGGCTTCAGCCACTTGATGTCGCAGGTTGAACACTTCATGACCATTATCTAACGGCGCTTCGTGCTTGGTGCTGGCCGCATAAACATATATTGAATCACTGTCAGTCGCTCGAAAGACGGGCGCCCAAAATTCATGTTCTTTTTCGTCTAAAGCTCGTTTTTTCAAGTAAAATACCGGGCGAATTAGAGACAGCGTTTCTTTATGAACGCCTCGAACATGCAATTTGTCGCCGCGTTCAATGGGGCCAAGTA
>JAGRCC010000056.1 GCA_020433785.1 Anaerolineae bacterium | reverse complement strand
AAGTGCTGGCCCAACGCGAAACCTATCCCGGTCTCGGCCTGCGCCCCACCCGCTATCTCACGCCGGGCGATACCTTTACCGACCTCTATCCGCTCCACCTCGACCGCGATGTGGCCGCGCCGATGGCGGCTCAAGCTATCGTCACCCTGTTCGATTTTAACTCCGACACGCGCGGCGGCTTCCCGGCCGTCGATGCCAACGGCAATGCCGTTACGCCTGTCGTCGGCTATCTCAAAGTTGTCCCTATGGTCTGGCCCGAGTACCGGCCCACCTATCCCGCCACTGCCAACTTCAACAACGCCATCGCCTTAACCGGCTACGACCTCGATCCGCTGACGCTGTATTGGGAATCGCTGGCTCCGGTCAATGAAGATTATAATCTCTTTGTGCATCTATTCGATGACGAGGGTAATCTGGTCAGCCAGGCCGACGCTCCCCCCACCCAAGATGCTTACCCGACGCACTGGTGGGCGCCGGGCGAGATCATCGCCGACCGTCACCCCCTCCCTGCTGCACCTGACGCAACGCGAGTGCAGATCGGCTTCTACAGCCTAATCACGCAGCAGCGACTGCCGCTGATTGATTCGACGCTGCCGGCGCAGGACAACGGCGTCGAAATCGAGTTAACGCCGGTGCAGGGCGAAGAGGAATGACCGGCTCTACTCCGACCGCGTCCGTTTTTACCCACCTGTCCCCCAAAGCTCAGCCTGGCCTGTGGCTGGCGCTGGGCGTCTACTTGCTATGCACTCTGACCTACTTCTTCATCGTGCCCATCTTCGAAGCGCCGGATGAGTGGACCCACACCGGCCACGTCAAATACATCGCCGAAGGTAATGGCCTGCCGGTGATGCTGCCCGGTCAAGGCATCTGGGGTGGGCAGCAGCCGCCGCTCTACTACGCCATCGGCGCGCTGCTGGTTCAGCCTTTTGAACTGGACGCCTTCGACGGCTATGCCGAGCGCACCCGCAACCCCCATCGCTCGCTCGGCTACGCGCTCGATCCCGGCAACAAAAACAACTATCTCCATTCGCCCGATGAAAGCTTGCCCTATCACGGCCTGGCCCTAACGGTTCACATCCTCCGCCTCTACTCCATCACCTTCGGCCTCATCACTCTCATCTTCATCTACCTCACCGCCCTCGACCTCGCCGCCCACCAATTCCCCCATCTCCCCTCCTCCAACTCCCCCTCTTCTGCCTCCAATTATCAATTATCAATTATCAATTATCAATTATCAATTGCCCCTGCCGCCTTTGCCACTCTCGTCACCTTGTTCGTCGCCTGCCAACCGATGTTCGCCTTCATCACTGCCTCGGTCGCCAACGAACCGGCCAACATCGCCTTTTGTGCTATCGGCCTATGGCTGGCCCAACGCTATGTCGTGTATGGACCCAGCACTCGACCTTATCGCGCCGTGGCGTTGGGGATTGTGCTGGGCCTCATCTCGCTGTCGAAAATGACCGGTCTCTCCTTCGGCCTGGTGGCGGTGGTCGCGATATTGATTACGGCTATCACCACCCGCAAACAACCGGGCGCGGCCAGACGGCTGTGGCGTGATGGCGTTATCATCGGGCTGTTGTTTGGGCTGGTCGGCGGCTGGTGGTACTGGCGCAACTTCCAGCTCTACGGCGACTTCTTTCAAAGCGGTCTTTACAAAATCTACTTCAACGTCGATCCCCAACCGCTAACCCTCAGCAGCTTTCTGTACATCCTGTCTACCGGCGAAGTCTCCTTCTGGGCTACCTTCGGCTGGCTCAATATCGCCGGTCCGGAGTGGCTCTACACCTTCTACCGTCTCCTCCCCCGCGTCGGGCTAATCGGCCTGACGATGGCCGCCACAATCATCATCTATCGGAATGATGAACGCGGAATGATGAATGATGAATCTAAACCCACGACGACAAGTCTGCGCCCCACCACTCAACACCCAAACTCCAACTCAAACTCTACTCTCCCTACTCCTTACTCCCTGCTCCCCCTCATCCTCCACCTCGTCTTCCCTTTGGCGCTGGCCTTTTCACTGGCCCGTCTGGTCAGTATCGAAGGGGGGATTCAGGGGCGGCAGATACTCCCGGCGCTCGGTTCGATTGCCATCATCACCATTTGGGGCTGGTGGATGATTACCCTGCCCCGGCTGCGCCTGCCGATTCTCGGCACGCTGATCGTTCTGATGTTTGGGCTGGCGCTGTGGCTGCCCTTCGGCGTCGTCGCTCGCGAATATCATCCGCCCGCGCTGCTCACCGAGGCCGACCTGCCCGCCGACCTGCCCCGCCTGGATTGGACCTTCAACGATGAGATGAAGCTCATCGCGGTCGATGTCGGCGCGGAAGTCGTGCGCCCCGGCGAGCGCGTGCCAGTGACCGTCACCTGGCAAGCGCTCAAGCCGATGACGACCGACTACAGCGTCTATGTCCATCTCATCGGGCGCGGTTATGACAGCGTGGGCCAATTCAATACCTACCCCGGCTTAGGCCTACGCCCGACGACCACGCTGAAGCCGGGCCAGATTGTGGTCGATACCTACCCGGTCCTGGTCAACGGGGGAGCCAAGGCCCCTACGCGCCTACTGGTCAACGTCGGTCTCTTCAATATAAATGAGCCGGGTCGCCCCGGTCTGCCGGCCATCGCGCCGAACGGCGGCGAGGTCGAGCCAACGGTCGGTCAGCTCAAACTCATCCCCAATACCTGGCCGGCAGCACCATCGCCGCCGCTAGCTGACTTTGGCGATAACATTCAATTAGCCGAAGCCACCCTACACAACTGCAACAATAGCACCTCCGCCTGTACCGTTACCTTCACCTGGCTGGCTCAAGCACAGCCCACCGCCGACTACACCGTCTTCATCCAACTGTGGCGAGACGGCGAGCAAGTTCGCGGCTTCGACGGGCCGCCCCTCGCCGGCAACTATCCGACGACGTTGTGGGCCGCCGGCGAGGTGATCGTCGATGCCCATCCGCTCGATCTGGCGGGCCTGCCGCCCGGCGAATATCGGCTGGTGGCCGGTCTCTACAATTACCAAACCGGCGACCGGCTGCCCGCCTTCAAAGACGGCGAACCGCTGTTGGATTATGCGGTGGAAAAACAATTGAAAATTGATAATTGATAATTGATATATGACTTACGCAATTGACCGGTTTAGCCCCCCTCTAACTCCCCCCAAAGGGGGTAGGACCAAACAAGTCCCTTCCTATGGGAGGGATTTAGAGAGGGCTAATCTCCAACAGCGTAACGTCTATGATAATGAGAGAGGGGGAGAAAGCCAGCCTCTAAACTGAATATAGACGCTGCGCGGTCCCGCTTAAGATGGCGGCGGCGGCGGCTTCGGCTTCAGTGGGGCTAAGAAACTGTTCGGCGATAAACTCGTCCAGGATGCGGCCTAAACCCCAACGGCCCCAGCGGGCGGCCAGCCAGAAAATCTCCGGCATGGTAAAGGCGTCGGTGGCGAACATGACTTTGCTCAAGGGGGCCATCCCTAGAATGTCGCGCAGCATGGCCGGGATGCCGGTAGTGGCGAACGGGATCGCCAGTGACAGGTCGAGCCAGACATGGGGATAAATGGCCGCCAGATGAGCCAGTTCGCGATAGTAGGGCCAGCCGGCATGCAGCAGCACCAGGGGACAATCGGTCTGTTCAATCAGAGCGCGCAGATGGAGCGGGCTGGCCAGTCGCAGGTCGGCGTCGCGGTCGCCGAAGCCGGTGTGAATTTGCAGCGGCAAGCTTTGGGCGGCGGCTTGCTCGACAGCCAGGCCGAGCAGATAGTCGCCCAGGGGTTTGCTGGCCAGCCGGACTTGGCCGGTGCGGCGGGCGGTTTCTTTGAGCGGGGCATAGGCGGCGGCGGCTTCCTGCGGCGACACGGCCTCGACCGCCAGGCCGCTGCGATAGGCGATGATACTCTTGAGCGCGACATAGCCCTCGCTGCGGGCGCGGCCTACCGTGGCCACAAAATCTTCGCGCATGTCATCGAACGTTTCGTGCCGGACAATCAAATCTTGGGCCAATACCTCCAGCCGCAGGATCGGCTCGACACGGCAGGGCAGCAGGCTTTGCATTTCAGGATGGGCGTAGGCCAGCGGGCCGGTGTAGCCATAGTCGCACAGCAGCAGGCCGATGTTGGCCTCGGTAAACAGCCGCCGGCACCAGGCTTCGTAGGGTTGGGCCGCGCGGGCGGCTAAATAGGCGTCGAGCGTCGGTTCGCAGTCAAGGAGTTCGGCCAGCCAGCGTAGACCGGTGCGAAAGAAGAGGCTGTTAGGCACGTGCTCGGCGTGGATGGTCGGATCGGTCGACTCGGTAAACCACTGCCGGAAGCCAACCGGATCGGCGGTGGCCTCCGGTTTGAGCAGCGGATGAGCATGGTGGTCGATAATGGGAAAGGCGGTTAAGTCCATAGCCTTAGAATTTGTAAATATGATGCTTAATCTCAAAATCCAGATCGGCGGCGGCAAAGGCTTCATACTCGGAGCGTTTGACGGTGAGGTAAGAGGTGCTTAACATCGGTCCCAAGGCATCCATCAATACGCTGTCCTGTTCTAGCGCATCCAGGGCTTCGGCCTGGGTAGTGGGATAGCGGGCGATGTCGCGCTCGGCGCGCTCCTCGTCGCTGTAGTTGCCGGGATCGATGAGGGTGGGTTCGCTGGGCGTGAGTTGGCGAGCCAGGCCATCCAATCCGGCCGCGATTAAACCGCCCAAGGCCAGGTAGGGGTTGTTGCTGGGATCGCTGGGTTTGAGTTCCAGGTTAACGCTGTCGGCTTCGCGGCCCCACAGGCCGGAGGCGACGCGGACGGCAGCCTCACGATTGTCAGGCCCCCAGGCGGTGTAGGCGCTGCTCCAGAAATGGGGCTGCAAGCGCCGGTAGGAATTAAAACTGGGAGCGGTCAGCGCCAATAGGCCAGGCAGGTGAGCCATTACCCCGGCTATAAAATGGTAGCCCATCTGGCTCAATTGGTAGCGGTCGTTGGCATCGTAGAACAGGTTGGTTTGACCGTCAGCATCCCAGACGCTCCAGTGGATGTGGGCGCTGTTGCCGGCTTGTTCGGGGTTGGGTTTGGGCGCCAGCGAAGCTAACAGGCCGTGCTGCGCCGCCACATTGCGCACGGTTTCGCGGAACCAAATCTGGTTGTCGGCGGCCCGCAAGACCGGCGCGTGGCGAATGGGCAGTTCGTGCTGACCGTGACCCAGTTCCGGGTAATAAGCGTCGATGGCGATGCCTTGCGCTTCCAAGGCGGCCACAATCGCATCGATAACCTCAGCGGCGGCGGCCATCGCCACCGAACTAAAGCAGAGGGCAGTGTCGATCGGCGCGTAGCCCCCCTGACCATCGGCTTTGAGCAGGCTGAACTCGTTTTCCAAGGTGGCCTGAACCGTCAGCCCCTGCCCGGCGGCGC
>JAGRCC010000697.1 GCA_020433785.1 Anaerolineae bacterium | reverse complement strand
TTTACGGCAAGAAGATTAGAGGCTCAATTGCTTACCAAGTTCAGTGACTGACACTGTAACTGAGCTGTAACTGAACTATGCTAAACTGCATAGTAACAGATATCAGTACCTTTCTATTGACGCTTTTTCTAATCAGAGGGCAACCATGAGACCGATACTAACCAATGGCAACGACCAAGTATCAGCGCCATATAAGCTAAATGATGATATATTGACCACCGTCACCCATGAGTTGCGCACCCCGCTCACGTCGATTCGGGCAGTATCCGGCATTCTGCACGATAACCCCGATTTAGAGATTGACCAACGAGATCAATTTTTAGATATCATTCTGGAAGAAAGCGAACGGTTGACCCACCTGGTTGAGGATATGTTAGATTTAGCCGAACTCGAGTTGGGCAAAGCGGAATGGAAGCTAAGCCGAATTAATATTGTCGAGGTCATCGATGAAGCTCTGGCGGCGACGGATGATTTATTACGCAGCCAACATATCCAGGTGCAGTTTCGGCTGCCCGAAGTTGTTCCGCCGGTTATTGCCGATCGCAACCGGATCAAGCGCGTCATCATCAGTTTGTTGACCAATGCCGTCAAATTCTGCGATGAAAACGCGGGCTGGATCGGGATTCGTTTACGGGTGTGGGATGATGCGATCCAGATCGATATTAGCGATAACGGTATTGGAATTAACGCGTCAAAACGTCACAAAATTAGCGATGAAGAGACTAATCGCCAGATGGGACATATTTTTGGCGAAGAGCCGCAAACCACCAACTTGGGGTTGTTAGTAGGACGTTATGTGGTTAATCACCTGGGAGGTAATTTGTGGTTTGAAAAGGGTTTAAACCACGGAGCCACCTTCTCTTTTACCCTGCCCCTATACCGATCTGCTGGCTAACCATTCTAGATAGATAATGGCGGGTCGCTTTTATGCGATTCACCATATCGCGGCCGGCGCGCCGGACAATAGCATACTCCAAGGTGTGATCAAGCCGGCAAGCATCGCGCAGCGAATCGGCCTCGAACATCAGCGCCCGGGTCGATTGGAGAGCACGGGTCCAGGCCATTTTGTGCTCTAACGGAAAAAGCGATGACCAGCCAAAAAAATCACCCGGCCCCAAATAGTTCATAACCACCTGATTTTGACCGGGCACCTCCATCTCGATAACCACTTCTCCTTCTTGAAGCAGATAAAGCCCTTTACCTTTATCGCCTTGCCGGTAAATAAATTCCCCCTCATGGAACGTAATTTCTTGAGCGATGGCAGCCAATTTCCGTAGATGTCTGGTTTCCATATCGCGGGTCAATTCGATTGAGCGAAGCATGGTTAGTGCTTTCAGCTCGGTTTTAGACGCCATTGTAAAACCTCCCTAGACAGCTTCTTGGTCTACTTGTTGTACTTCATACTATAATCCAAAACCTAGCCAAATACGCCGGACAACTGGGGAGATAAATGACTAATCACATAACTAGTTTTTTGACTAGCTAAGTAGCCAGGCTAAAAATCCGGCCAATACCATCAGCTCAACGAACAATCATTACCGAGCAAAGCGCGTCCTCAACCACATGCCGGGCAACGTGGCCTAGATGGAACGGGTTGGAATGGGGTTGGCTGTACGCTCCAAGGACGATCAGATCGGCTTGCTTATAGGCTGCTACCGATAAGATTTCACTAGCCGGATCACCCGCCGAGATGGAAATGTGGCCTTGAACCCCTCGCTGCTGCAAGTAGCGCATCACATCCGTAGCGTAAGCTTCGTGAATCGCCGTCATTTCCGGGAGAAAGGCCGGCCGGTTGTCGCGAGGCAGATAAGCTTCAACCAATCTGGCCTCAGCCAGGGAAGATTTGACCGGTTCGGCCACACTGACAATGGTGATGTTAGCCCACTGAGGCAGCGCCAACCGGCTAAGAAATTCGACGGCCCGGCGAGCCAAGGGGGAACCGTCAACCGCCAACAGCACTTTGAGCGGCCTGACAAACTGCCCAGGACGAGCGATTAATACGGACCTATAGGCGCGGTGAACAATGCGTCTGGTGATTGAGCCGATCTTGGTTGATCGACTGCCCAGCCCTTTAGCCCCCAGCACCACCATATCGGGCGCAAGCCGTTCGATGCGCTGCAAGATGATCGACGCCGGTGGCCCCTGATGTACTTCCGTCTGAACCAGATGACCATTCGTCCGTAATATTCCGGCTATCTTAGCTAACCGCGCTTGAGCCTCCGGCCAATCCGGGCGAGCGACCGGGTCCACCGGCTCGGAATAGTCGTCGATATCGCCTGTCGGCGCGTCCTTCGGTGAGGGGATGACGGTCAACACATGGGTGGTTGACTTGGGAGGCCAATCGATATGGGCCAGTAAATTTACGGCCGCATTGGTGTGGCTCGACCCATCATGAGCCAGCATTATTTTTACAGGTAAAAGCGTATCATTATTCATCATCATCACCTCACAGATATCATCGCTAAAAGTTCGTTTAAAAATAAACCGTCCACACCGTGTAGAGTCTCCCCACTTGTTTTGAACGATCCGGAAATGTTCCTCGTTACCGGTCATCCGCTGCATCGACGCGGTAGATTATCAGAACATCGCTTAAGATCGAATCGACCACGGGTTGTGGTTACATCAAGCCGGCAAGATAATCGCTGTTTGCCTTGGCAAAAACGATCATCACGGCCTTAAATCGCTCGATACCGGGAAAAAATCATGCCCACTCAGTCATGAATCATTTATTCCTGGTCGTGAGTCATTTTTTCTCGGTCTTATATGATTTTTTCCCGGTCGTGAGTCATTTTTTCTCGGTCTTATATGATTTATTGACCTGTTTAACCCCCTCTAACTCGCCCCAAAGTGGGCAAGGACCAGACAAGTCCCTCCCTGTGGGAGGGATTTAGGGAGGGCTAATCTCCAACGGCGTAACGTCTATACTATTCCGGTCGCGAGTCATAGAACCGGTGCTGTGGTTCGTTGTTGCTATTTCCAGGGGTGCTCGACTGAAAATAATTTCATAAGATAAGAGATTGGGAGATAAGAGGTTGCATCGAACAATCTCCTTATCTCCCAATCTCCGGTCTTTCATCCCCAAAAGGAGACGATATGCAATTTAACAGCATCAATTCAAGCAAACCCTGTATCTTTACCAGTGTAATCGAATTTTAGTCGAGATACATCAGGCATCTGGGGAGTTTATAGCCTGGCTAGGTGGTTAGTATTTGGTAAGCGTTCAGCTATTAGCTTTCAGTCGTCAGCTTGGTTACTACAGCGTAAATTAAGTATGGGAACTTTTCGGTAGGCTTTCCTGTCATACCCGAATGTTTTTATCGGGCATCCACTTCCGTTGCAATGCTGGATTCCCGCTAAAAGCAGACTCTGTTCGGGAATGTTATGTGAACCAATTAAGAACTCCGCGAAAGAAAGGCCGGTTTAAGAGCCAAAAAGCGAGAAGTGCGAGAATGAGAAGAAGAAGGAGGATCACGTAACCAGGCCGCA
>JAGRCC010000696.1:3046-3506 GCA_020433785.1 Anaerolineae bacterium | reverse complement strand
CCTTTTGAACTGCGTAACTCATAAATTAAATAATTTACCCAATTCTGTCGGGTAATTAGTAATTGGTAACTGGTAATTAGAGGTTGAAGAGCCAATTACCAATACCTATTTACTAATTACCCAAACTCAAATGCGGAAGTTATTTAATTCACGATCCTAAGCCTTTTTGACCTTCAGCCGGAAGCCCTTCATTTCGGTCACTTCGATCTGTTCTCCGGCGCTGATCGGTTGGCCGTCTTGGCTGACGGCTTCCCAGCGTTCGCCCCACACCAGCACGCTGCCCTTGGGGTCGAGGGGCACTTTGACCGTGCCGGTCGCGCCGATCATCGCTTCTTGGCCGGTGGCCGGCGGCAGTTTCCGCGATTGCAGGACTTTGCTGAATCCAAACGCCATAATCGCGGCCATGCCCAAGGGAATACCAATGATCGAAGGCAAGGGGATGTCATAGGCAAATTCGCTG
>JAGRCC010000696.1:0-3019 GCA_020433785.1 Anaerolineae bacterium | reverse complement strand
AAGGCAGCAATCCCGCCGGCGGTCAACGCCCCAAAAGTGGGGGTGAAGAGTTCGGCCACAAATAGGGCAATCCCCAGTAGGATCAGCGCCAACCCGGCATAGTTGACCGGCAGTTGGCCGATGGCGTAAAAACCGACCACCAGCAAAATGACACCGATAATCCCGCTCATGTAGCCGCCGGGATTGATAATTTCATAGACGATGGCCAGGCTGCCCATTGAAATTAGCAGCAGCGCAATACTGGGGTTGGTGATAATGCCGAGCAATCGTTCCAGCGATGTTTGCTCGAAGAAACTGATCTGGGCATCGCCGGTCTCGAGCGTGATCTCATCTCCGCCGACTTCCACCGTAAATCCGTCGAGCTGCTCGACCAGATCGTCAACATCATCGGCGATAAAGTCGATGATGCCGATTTCCAAGGCTTCTTCCGCCGTAGCCGCTTTAGCCTCCGTAATGGCCTTTTCCACCCATTCGATGGCTTTTTCACCGCGCCGGTCGGTCAGCCCTTTCATATCGGCGATGAGCATATTCTCTACTTTGGAACGCAGCGTATCATCGATATCCTCACCGGAGCCGCCTACCGGGCTGGCCGCGCCGATGGAGGTGTTGGGGGCCATCGCGTTGGCGTGCGCCGCCATCGTAATAAACGTCCCGGCGGAAATGGCGCCGCCGCCTGGCGGCCAAACATAGACGACCACCGGCACGTCGGCGGCGATCATCGTCTGGATGATGCGCTTGGTCATACTAACTTCGCCGCCCGGTGTATCCAGGCGCAATATGAGCGCCTCGGCGTTGCGGGCGTCGGCTTCGACAATGGCTCGCTCGATAAAACTGAGCATAACCGGCGTGACCGGTCCTTCCAGGTCAGCCACAAGAATTTGCGGGGCACCTGCACTTTGCTGAGCCAAAGCGCCTGGCGCAGCCAAATACCATAGCGCAATCAACACGGTTAAAACGATACCGATTACCAGTTTGACGCGAGCCATAGAGATTGTCCTTTCGATCATTTTTTGAGCGTAATGGTATTATACCCGGTCGGGTAGGTGAAGCCAAGCTTTTTGGCACGGACGATTTCCCCTCAAAAGTAACTGTGCTACAATCTTTCCGTCAACAAAACAATAGAGTTTATAGAGTTTTTAGAGTTCGTGGAGTTCAATAGTTAGACAGAATTTACAAGATTAATAAGGTTTTGACTTATTTTTATCTTTCAAATCTTGTTAATTCTGTCCATTTTACCAATTCCCGAACTGAGGTTAAGAGGAGTCCTTCATCGTCACCGCTAGTGTGGACACAACCGCCAACCGACATCTCCGGCAGCGCAGCCCCCTTTTTCTATTGACCATCGGCCTGTTTGGCTTGGCGATTAGTTTCAACATCAACATGCTCGACCCCTTTTTTTACAGCGAGAAAATTCGCCTGTTGGCGCCACCGGAAATCAAAAATACGATGTTGGGCTTGTTGACCATTGTGTCGCTGGCGGTGGCCTTTTTTACGCAGCCGGTGATCGGACGGTGGAGCGACGGCACACGCAGCCGGTGGGGCCGGCGCGCACCGTATCTGGCGCTGGGGACGATGGGGGTGACGGTGGCGTTAGGGCTGGTAGTAACGGCCGATGCGCTGTGGCTGCTGGTTATCGGGGTAATGCTCATTTCCGCCTCGTCCAACACCGCCCAGGCCGCCTGGCATGCGTTAGTACCTGATCACGTGCCGGAGTCACAGCACGGCGCCGCAGCCGGATTTAAGACGGTATTGGAGATGATCGGTGGGGTGGCCGGGGCCGGTCTGGCCGGTTTGCTGCTGGCCCGGGGCCAACTCCTTGGCCCGCCGCTGCTGGCGATTGGCCTATTTTTTGTTGTTCTAGCGGTGACGTTACTGGCTCTGCGCGGCTCATCGATCCCAAACAGTCCGGCAGTGACCGTCGAGCCGCCGGCGTCGCCATCGAACCTACTGATTTTCATCCGGCAATCGCCGCCGGCGTTTTGGTGGTGGTCGCTTAATCGGGTTTTATTTTGGTCATCGGCCATTGCCATTCGCACGTTCTTGCTGAACTATTTGGCTGACGTGTTGGGCTTGTCGCCGGGCGAGGCCCAGGCGTTAAGTAGTCGTCTGTTGCTGGGGTTAGGGCTCGGCATCTTTTTGATCGCGCTGCCCGCCGGCATGCTGGTTGATCGTGTAGGCCGACGGCCGCTGTTGATGGCGGCCGGGGTTATCGCGGCGGCGGGCGGCGTTGTGCTGCTGGCCGGTCGCGATTTGAGCCTGTTGGTGGCCGGCTGCGGGATGATTGCCCTGGGCGCGGGTATTTACGCCAGCGCCAGTTGGGCCTTAGCCACCACGTTGGTGCCCCAAGCCAACGGCGCTTTGGTCCTGGCTCTGGCCAACAGTGTCATCATCATCGGCAGCGCCAGCGGGCGATTGGGCGGCCCTTTGATTGACGGCGTTAACTGGCTTTTTGGTACGGTGGCGTTAGGCTATCATGTGGTGTTTGCCATTGCCGTAGTGTTCTTTGCCGGTAGCAGCCTGGCCGCGTTAAGGCTCGAAACGCCCATTAAGACCTAAGTCAATTGAAAAAAATCTCATAATTGTGGTACTATGAACTAGCATAAACTGCGATAACCTCTGCATCGCGCTCGACACGGTACTGATATGTATATTAAATTTTGGGGAACGCGTGGGTCAATTCCGACGCCGGTCTCTCTACCCGATATCAAGCAAAAGATTCGCAAAGCGCTGGAAGGCGCCGCCGGTTTGGATTTAACCGACAAAGCGGTCTTGGATCGATATCTTGATCGATTACCCTTTACCATTCAGGGATCGAGCGGGGGTAATACGCCCTGTTTAGAAATTCGATCGGGCGATCAACTGTTGATTATCGATGCCGGCTCCGGTATTCGATTGTTGGGGACGGATCTGTTGGAGCGAGGCTTTTCCGGCCAAAATAATCACGCCGACATTTTAATCACCCACACCCATTGGGATCACATTCAGGGCTTTCCCTTTTTTCGGCCGGTGTTTATTCCCA
>JAGRCC010000695.1 GCA_020433785.1 Anaerolineae bacterium | reverse complement strand
TAAAACTTTCAGCCCAGATCCGGCTACCTTCAACTTGAGCTTCCAGGGTGCCTTTGACTGACTCTTGCCAGGCATCGATTGTTTTTTCCCAGAGCTGTTGAGGTTCAAACTTATCGGAGTTCTGAATGGCTTTGAGCCAACTCTCCCAAGTTTTCATTTGGACATTAGCCCAGGAATTGAACATCTCTTGACTTTGTTTCATCCAATCCATATTAAACAATACTCCTCTCTGAACATTAAAATTGTACGTTTTATTTGGTATGCAGGCCTATATCAAACCGCTGCATGGGAGAATCTTTATCGATTCCGCCTTCCACCACAGCGTCCGATCTTACCATAGCCATTGTTAAAAAGCTAATCACTCTACTCAGGTTGCTCGCTTTACAAGGGGATAGGGACGTATGCAGGCCACAAAATCTCCGGTGACAATATACATCCGTCCCTACACTCAGGCTAATGGTTGAAGACCAAACCGGCACCCGAATATCGTTAACTAACCGTTTGCGTCAGGTTAGTTAACGCCGCCGATTAATCCTGCCACCACATCGTTTCGCGTACAATATCAAAGACAGTGATAATGCCTAATAACTCACCTTTAATCACCGGCGCCCGATGAACGTGGTTATTAGCAAAGAGTTGAGCCACTTCTTGCACGCTCATATCAGGGCTTACTTCAATACAAGGTTTGGTCATAACTTCGCTGACCTTCATCACCTTGGGATTTTTACTTTGCGTAGCGACTTTATAAACAACATCTTCTTCAGTCAACATGCCATAGGAGTCGCCATCTGTATCGGGTTCAACGATTAACACCCGCAGATGTTTTTCGGTCATAAGGGTTGTTGCCTCGGCCACTGTCGCTGAGGATTGAATGGTGACCACATTACCGGTCATAATATCTTTTACTGTCTGCATAATTCACCTCTTGTTGTGATAATCAACCTCTTTGTTACTACTACCACCACTGGCCTTTGCGCAGAATATCAGAGACCGAAACAATACCCTGTAAGCCTTCATCCACTACGGGTGCCCGATGAATTTCGTGGTTTTGGAATAATCGAGCCAGGTTTTCTACACTCATATCCGGGTTAACCGAGATGCAGGGTTTGGTCATGATATCACTAACATTAAAGGCCTTGGGATCTTCAGCGTGGGCAATAACTTTATAAGCAATATCCGCTTCAGTAACAATGCCATAGGCTTTTTCAGTCCCGGTCGGCTCTACAATCAAGGCGTGTACCTTGTTTTCTTTCATCAAACCAATCGCTTCAGATACCATTGCTGAAGGTTTGATGGTTAATACATTGGGGGTCATAATATCTTTTACTTTGGCCACGGTTTATCTCCTTCGATCCGGTAATTTTACCAACGTTGTATCTCAATGAACGGCACAAACGCCGTTCCAAAAATACCCAACTTAACTTAAAGCACCGCTCCGCCGTCTACGGCAAAGACGTGTCCGGACACATATTTGGCCTCATCCGAAGCCAGCCAGACAAATGCGTTAGCAATATCGACAGGTTCGCCAAAATGGCCCAGGGGAATCCGTTCTAACAGTTTGGCCACCACCTTGTCAGGAATACCGGCGGTCAATCGTGTTTTGATAAAACCGGGAGCCACGGCGTTGACACGAACACCTTTGCGCCCTAACTCTCTAGCCCAGACTTTAGTCATCCCGACCACGCCGGCTTTACTGGCCACGTAGTTGGTTTGCCCGTAGTTCCCATACGGAGCCACCAGAGAGGAGGTACTCAGAATAACACCCTTGCCTTGCTCAACCATCGTGGGCAATACCAATTGCGTGCAGTTGAAAACACCTTTCAGGTTGATGTTGATGACCAGGTCAAAGTTTTCTTCGCTCATCTTCAACACTTGCGAGTCTCGAATAGTCCCGGCATTGTTAACCAACACGTCAATTCGCCCAAAACGTTCCAGGGTGGTTTCTACCATAGCCGCAACTGATTTACGATCGGTTACGTTGATATGAACGGGCACCGCTACAGCGTCACTTTCGAGAACTGAAGTAGCCACGGCTTGGCCACCACCAACAGCTTTCTCTGCCGAAGCTCGAGCCTGGTTAATGGCTCCATTGACCTCGTTAGCAACTTCCGTCGCCACGTCAAAATCAATATCGGCTACAATAACCTTAGCTCCTTCTTCGGCAAAACGGAGACAAGTGGCTTCACCAATTCCACGCCCGCCACCTGTGACGATTGCAACTCTATCTTTGAGGCGCATAATTTACTCCTTTTCTTAAGATTGGTTTATTAGCTTATGTTATATAATCAAGAAAAGGGAGAGGACAAAATAGCGTTCTCTCCCTACATAACAAACACGTTTAGATCAATTTTGGGCAACCGGGCTGAATATTTCAGCCACTTGCTCAGACGTCACTTTCACCTGAGCTTGAAATACTTCGGCGGCATCCAGCGTAAGCTTTTGCTCCGATGTTAATAACTCATAAAGTCTCTTCAACTCATTCTCAGCGATGATGCCAAATCGCTCACGCACGGCCAGAAGTTGATCAACTGATTGCTGAACCACATCGACATTAAAATTGATGTGAAATTGTGCCCATTCTTTCCATAAGCCAAAGCTGCTCCGGTATATCTTTTGTTCCACATCAAGTAGGGCTCGTCCATTTTCTTCTAGTTTTTCAGCAGCATCCAACATCGTATTAAACATCGCTTTGGTTTCGGCATCGGCTTTAGCGGCTACATCAGCTATCGTTTCTTTGGCAACATTCCCATTCATTATCGTCGCCATATTGATCCTCCTTGGATTCAAATTAATTAGTGGGTCTTATTGATTTTTGATTTATGAGACTCATTGAGTAAGGATTAAATCAATACTTCCCTGCTAGGAAATTAGTAGAGAGAGCTTTCCGTGTGATATGACCTTATTCTACCAGGGCCGAGTTACAACTGAGTTACACAGATTACCAGTATATGATTTTTTAACGGCGTAACGGCGTACATGAATTAGTCTAACGGCATAACGACATTATTTTGGCAGATAATTGCAAGGTTAATGATTGAAACATATGATATACTAGCCGTACTTAATGTTGTTAAGTGACTTACTTTTGCCACATCACCTGTCGGGCCTAACGCTAAAAATTGATAATAGAACTTACGTAGCTCCAAAGATGAGAGCCGCTAGAGTGCGCTAAATCGGTCGATTTAAATGACTTAGAGGCTGATTTGTCAACAACAAGTGGCTACGACTTGGTTTTGGCGTAAGTTCGGACCATTTATTCCGCTGCCATCCTCATTTAGAAGATAAATATCGTCTCGCCAAAATTGACATCGCTTTGTTATTGCGCATGGGTCTGATCTGTAGTTTAAGCCAGCAAGGAGGGAGAGGATGGCTTGTTGGTTTCCCGCACAGCCCATTGAAGCAGTGCAGCGATTTTTCAAGGTTGGTCCGTCCATTTCGGATCCGGTGCTGCTATCGTTTAACAAGAAAATTCTGCAACCTGCCCCTATCCCCACCCTGCTCGAAATTATGGCCGACAGCCTCCGGCAAATGCTTAATCCAACCTCGTTGATTATCTGGCTGCGTCAAGAACGGTTTAAAGTGGATCCGCCGTCGCTGCTGTGGATAGGCCGGCGTCCCCCCCCGTTTATCGATACCCTAGAGGATAGGGCTTGTTACCCATCAAATTCATGCCGGGTGTCCCAGATCAAGAGCAGCGCCTTTAAAGCCGCACTTCAGCAGGCCGGTATCGTTTTGGTCGAACCGATTATGGCGTATGGTGACTGTCTGGGCTGGCTCGGCTTGGGGCCGCCTCGTTACGGGAGCGATTATTCGGTGACCAAACAACACTTGCTTGAACTAGTTGTTTGTCAGTCCGCTCTGGCACTGTCTAATCGTCGCCTTCAAACCGAGTTGGAAAGTTCTGTGACGCAACTGCGGCGAGCATACCAGCAGATTATCCAAGCCCAAGAAAACGAGCGCCGCCAATTGGCCGAAACCTTGCATGATGAAACCCTTCAACATCTGGCCGATGTATCGGTCAGGCTGGGGCTGCTGAGCCGGCAGAATGTGCCCTGCCCCACCACTCTGAGCGACATCCAGGCTCGACTGGCCAAAACCGACCGCAGCTTGCGAGAATTGGTTCGCGGAGTTCACCCCGCTGTGCTATCGGATTTGGGGTTAGTGGAAGCGGTCATCGCCTACCTGGAAACTTTACCCGGCAACAACATCGCTTCAACGCCCCGCATCGAGCTAACGGTCACCGGATTTGGCGACGAACGGCTGGTGGATGCGCGTATCGAGCTAACGCTGTATCGCTTCATCCAAAATGCCACATCCAACGCGCTGACCCATGGTCGCCCACAGCAAATTAACATTAACTTATGGTGGGACTCTGCCTCGGTGGGGGTAGCGATTAAAGATGACGGCTGCGGTACAATAACGACCGTTGAAGCTGCGGCTCGGGCCGGTCATTTTGGGCTGTTGACGATGCGAGAGCGAATCGAGGCTTTTGCCGGAGTGTTCAGCTTCTGCTCAGAACGGGGGCAAGGGACCCATGTTACCGGGCGTATTCCGGTGGGGGTCTCGTCGCCGGCTGCGGAACTAGTGGAACGGTTTACCTTTTTGTCGTAATGGGTTTAGCCGTCTCACGAGGGGGTACCGCTAAAGCAGTTACGACGAACTATCCAAGCGGTTACACCGCGTTCTATCATTGCTCATCAGATCTTGAAATCATGATCGACCGAATTTGAATCAGCGACCAGGACACGATAAATTTCCGTCAGGTTAAACTGCTGCTTGGCAATTCGGGCGCGAATACCGGCGGCTTTGGCGCGTCGATCGTGGGCTGCGGACCAATCGCCGCTCAACATCAGAATGATAACTTCAGGCTGGTCTGATTTTATCGTGGCGGCAGCTACCAAACCGTTCATGCCCGGCAGGCGGAGGTCCATTAAAACCATATCAAGCGGGTATCGCTGGGCGCAGGCTACCGCTTCTTCGCCACTGGCGGCCTCGGCCACCACCTCAAAACGGGGATCGCCGGCCAGGACATACCGGACCGTTTCTCGAAAATCCGAATGATCATCAACAACTAATACACGCCACGTGTCCCGTGCCATTATTTACACTCACCTCAGCCCAAAATCATCCTCCTATCCGGGGAATGTCCTTTAAGGGCTATCTGTCACTCTAATGGGTTTATGAGAACTCGACTAGGGGGCTTTCTCACCAGTTAGCGGTGAACCACGGATTAGTCATCGTCACGGGGTAGTTCATCGCTGCGCCGCAAGCGGCCTGTAGCTTCCAAGAAGAGCAGAACGGCCTGGACCCGGGCCTGTTGCCCTTTGTTTTTGAGGTGCAGCTTGGCAAAAATATTGCTGACGTAATTTTCAATCGTTCGTTCCTGCACCACCAACGCCTCAGCAATCCCGGTGTTGGCATAGCCTTTGGCCATTAATTCCAGGACACGCATTTCTTGAGGGGTTAAATCAGTTAACGAGGCCAACGGCGCATCGTGCATCAGATCATCGATGATGGTGGGATCGAGCATCATTTGGCCATCGGCTACGGCTTTAATCGCTCTAACTAACTCATCAATTCGGCCAATGGTTTGTTTCAGCAAAAAGGCTTTGCCCGCCGCACCCTCTTTCAAGAAGTTTCGCACATAACTGGGGTGATCATAGAATGACAGCAGCACAATACCGACCTGCGGACAGATGGCCCGCATCCGGCGCGCGGCTTCGATACCGTTGAGCTGCGGCATCCGAATGTCTAAAATAGCCACATCCGGGCATTCGTTTTGGGCCACATGGACCGCATCCAAACCGTTGGTCGCCATGCCAACCACCGTCAAATCAGCTTGTGTCTCCAAAATGCGCCGATACCCTTCCCGGGCGACCTCTTGATCATCTGCGATTAAGACGTTGATAGTGGACCTGCTCATGTCTCTTAAGATACACCCGCCGGTCCAACCTGCCAAGTTCCTCACGGGAGTTTTTTCAGGATCAATCCGTGAGTTTTCTCCCTATGCCGGAAACGCAACGTCGCGTACCGTAGTATCAGAGTTCGTGGAGCTTGTAAAGCCACAAGTTTAATTGCGGGGAAGATTGCGATGAAAAAATTAAAGTTTTTTGCGGTCTTAATAGTGCCGCTGATGATGGTCTTAGCTTTTAATATGATCCTGGCCGGATTTTCGGCTACACCGGCGCAGGCCAAACAAGATGTTGAACAACTTGAGACGGTACTGCGTCCGAGCGCAGTCATTAGTGGTATCGATATCCTGGCCACTGATCCGATAACCGGCCTGGCGATTAGCCACAGCACCCCTGTCGATGTGGCCGAACCGGTTTTCTTCACCGCTACGGTCACCGGTGGTACGGAGCCAATCTACTACAGTTGGAATTTTGGCGATGGCACCCCGATAAGTTACACTGATACCTCATTAATAGCGCACACTTTCGATCTGACCGGGGCATACAACATAGTCCTGAGCGCCACCAACTTTAGTAATCGGCTGGTTACCACCTCTCTAGTCCTCACCGTCACCGATTTACCTGAACCCCCGCCGCCAAATGTGTTGATTACTTACAGTGAGCCGGTCACATATGGTCAGCCGATGGTCTTTACAGCCACAGTGCTCAGCGGCGCACCGCCTATTTATTTCAGATGGGAATTTGGCGATGGCAGTAACCCGGTTAACTCGGGCACAAATAGAAGAATAACCCATACTTACGCCTCACCGGGGATGTATACTGTTATATTAAGTGCGACCAACTTCAGCCCCACTCCACTTGGAACGGCTTCTATTCAACTAGATATACCTTTTCCAGCCCCGCCAGACCAGCCAAAGACATTTCTACCTATTTTATTCAAAAATCAGTCTCCGCCTCTCCCACCCACCGAGGCCGATTTAGTCTGTAAATACGCATTAAATCCACTAAATCCCAAGCCGGGTGAACTAGTACTAATTACCGTTCAGATCGAAAATAAGGGACAAACAGAAGCTGATGGCTTCTGGGTCGATGCCTACTTTGACCCCGACTCCCCACCCTCGCCAAGTAATTTGGGCCGCTGGCAGGATGCCTGTGGCGGGAAAAATTCCTGCACGACCGGCATTGCCTGGGGTATTAGCAATAACCCGATCGAACCAGAGGGGAGTCGAATTTTGGTATCAAGGAGCACTGAGGATGATCCCACTCATGGCTATGTTCCAGAATATACTATCTGGAACGGCAGACTTCCGTCCCCGACTAATACGATGTACATCTATGTTGACAGTATCAACAATAACGACGGGTTAAATGATGGCGCCGTATCTGAAAGTAATGAATTCAATAATAAATGCGATCCAGTACCCGTAATAGAAGCAATCGCCAACGACGTTACCCCAGCCCAACATGGTCGTAGCAACCTACCAGCCCGTTAGGCTAATGATAGAAAGGAGAGTGAACCGATGTTTGAACTGAAATCTATGCGCACTATTCTCATTGGAGTGGGACTATTTATCCTGGCCTGTTTTGTCCTAATCGTACTCAACCAGCCTTCGCCCACAGACGCCTCGTTCATAACGCCGCCGGCCCGTGAACCTAATCTCACCCCGCGCCCTCACTCCGACGATGATGACTCTAATGGCAGCCACGCCTTGAACAAAGCCGGTATCTACGGCCAGGTCACCGATCTATCCACCGGCCGACCCGGCCAAGGGTTTGAGGTGGATATCAACGGCAGCATCGTTCGCACCGACAGCGATGGGCGCTACTCGCTGACCGGCTTAAAAGCCGGTACTTACACCGCCGTCTTGCTTCTCCCCAGTCAAGCCGTGGCGGCTCAAGGCACAGCGCAAGTATACTTGGCCGATGAGGAGATCGCCACGGTCGATTTGAGCTACTACAGCGAAACGCCGCCCACGCCCACCCCATCGCCAACAGCCACCGCCGCGCCGCCTACGCCCACTCTACAACCGGAACCTGTCGCTGATGCCGATCCTCGTCCCAAAGCGAATGAGTTCAGCGCCGCTTTCTCGCCGCTGATCCCTTCTTCCGACGGATCGCCGACCGTTTGGATTAATCCGGGCCACATCAACAATGAAGATGGCGTAGCCGGTACTATCGCCATTGATGTGGCTAACGTCAACGATCTGGGTGCGTTTCAAGGTACGCTCAACTTTAACCCCAAAGTCATAGAAATCGAGGATGTCGTTTTAGGGAATTTCTTAGACAGCACAGGGCGCCAGACCAATCCCCTGGTTACTGAGATCGATAATACCAGCGGCGAAATTTCCTTCGTGGCCTTTACCTCGGGCGACACCGCCGGCCCGAACGGCGGCGGCACTCTGGCGGTCATCAATTTTGTATCCAAACAGCCGGGGATATCGGCCCTTGAACTCGACGACGTGCGGCTGGTGGCCCGGCTCGGCAAGTCCATCAGCGCCCAAATTGGCGATGGCCAGATTAGCGTTACCAGCTGCTTTGGTGATTTGAATGAAGATGACGTCATCGATGTCGGCGATGTGCAGGCCGCCGCCGGGCGCGTGGGTCAGGAGTTAGGCGACCCCAACTATGTGCTGGAGTTCGATATCAATAACGACAACATAATCGATGAGGACGATGTGGCGATTGTGACCGACCGGTTGTCGGAGGAATGTCCTTAATCCATGCCCATAAGCCATAACACAAATGGGCGCTGGTTTAATCAGCGCCCATTTTTATTTGTTTGGACCTTATCCGGGAAACATTCATCCCGATCAACTTAAGGATTTGACACGCCCCCTTAAGTCTGTGGCTGAACCATAGTGACCGGTAGATAAGTGGGCATTATCTCGGCGGGAATGTCCTTTAAGCGAGGATTGGTAGCATCTCGTGGGGAAACCACCGGTGCGTCTACCCCCCACGGCATGGCAATATCAGGGTCATCCCAGGCGACGCCAAATTCATCTTGACCGTTATAATAATTGTCAACAATATAAATCAAGGTCGCATCCGTTAGGGTAACGAAGCCGTGAGCAACCCCAACCGGGATAAAAATCCCCATCAAATTCTCATCGCCAATTTCAACGGTTTGGGCCACACCTTGCGTTGGTGATCCCACACGTAGATCAAACAATGCGGCTCGAATAGTCCCTGCTGCCACCGTCCAATAGTCGATCTGATGAAAATGATAATGCAGCCCGCGCAGCACACTCGCTTTGGATTTGGAACAATTAGATTGGATTTTTTCCCAACTTCGCTGGGGAAACCATTCGCGCCGGAATGTTTCCATAAACCGCCCCCGGTCGTCGCCAAAGGCGTTAAAGGTGACCAGTTGCACCCCTTGAATGAACTGGGACTCTGTTATTTGTGGCATCGTATCTCCTTATGTACTTGGTGAGTTTGTAGATTTTAGCCGGTCTTTCCGTTCAAGTCTAGTTTCCTCCAGAGCCACCCTCCATTCTAGCAGGTTACAATAGGTCCGTCAATCACTTTGCTGGCCCATAGGGACTATGTTATACTGACTTTATGAGCCAACAATTTAACCACCAAACGTATCTTTCTCCGTTCACCTGGCGCTACGGATCAACGGAAATGCGCCACATCTGGAGCGAAGCCCACAAACGGCGCTTATGGCGGCAGTTGTGGATCGCCCTGGCCGACGCCCAACGCGAAATCGGCCTGGTCAATCAGGCCCAGGTTGATGATTTGCGCGCTCACGTGGATGAGATCGATGTTGACCGCGCTCACCAAATCGAAGCCGAAATTTTTCACGATCTGATGGCCGAGGTCAAAACCTATGCCGAGCAGTGCCCTGTTGGCGGCGGCATCATTCACCTCGGAGCCACTTCGATGGACATCGAGGACAACGCCGACGCCCTACGCCTGCGTGAAAGCCTCGATCTGCTGCTAACCAAACTGACCACCCTATTATCAGAATTAGCGGCTCAAATCGAGCGCTGGGCCGACACCCCGATTATCGGCTTTACCCACTTACAGCCCGCCGAACCCACTACGCTGGGCTATCGGCTGGCCCAATATGGCTTCGACCTACTCACCGATTTAACCGAACTCCGCCACGTTCGAGCCGGTATCCGGGGCAAGGGCTTTAAGGGCGCGGTCGGCACCTCGGCGTCTTATGAAGAACTGCTGGCCCCGGCGCCAAATGCCTCACCTGATGAGCCAACCTGGAGCGCCGCCCAGCTCGAGGCCCGGATTATGGCCGCCATCGATCTGGAGCCGTTTCCGGTGGCCACCCAAACCTATCCGCGCAAGCAAGATTGGCTAGTACTCAACGCCCTGGCCGGGCTGGCCGGATCACTATACAAATTTGCCTTTGACTTGCGGCTGCTGCAAGCGCCGTCGCTGGGGGAATGGGGCGAACCGTTTGGCCGCCGCCAAGTCGGCTCTAGCGCCATGCCGTTCAAACGCAACCCCATCAACGCCGAAAACATCGACAGCCTGGCCCGCTTTGTGGCCACCCTGCCCCGGGTTGCCTGGGATAACGCCGCTCACTCACTGCTGGAACGCACCCTGGATGACTCGGCCAACCGCCGCGAAATCTTCCCGGCCGCCTTCCTGGCCACCGATGAGATCGTGCGCCGGGCCACCCGCCTCGTCCGCGATCTCCGGATCGATGAGGCGGCTATGGCCCGGAATCTGGAGAAGTTCGGCACCTTCGCCGCCACCGAACGGGTGATGATGACCGCCGCCAAACTGGGCGCCGATCGGCAGGAGATGCACGAGATCATCCGCGAGCACAGCATGGCCGCCTGGGCCGATCTGGCCGCCGGCCGACCCAATTCCCTACCGACCCGCTTAACTGCCGATGAACGCCTCACCGCCTATTTAAGCCAGGAAGAAATCATCCAACTGCTTGACGCCGGTCATTATGTTGGTGATGCACCTGAACGGGCCAAACTACTGACTAAACAGATCAAAGAGATTATCACTTTATGATTAAAGCTATCACCTTCGACTTCTGGCAGACGTTGTATCAGGGCCAAAAGGTCGATTACGCCGAACGACTGCGCCAACTCAAGGCCAAGGTTGAACGAGGCCAGGCTACCACTTTTTCGCTCGAACAGTTTCAGGACGCGGTCCTGGTCGCTCGAGACGCCTGGACCCGAGCCTGGGAAGAGGACCATCGAACCCTCAGCGCGGCTGAATGGTTAGAGATTATGTTGCGCGAATTGGGGGTTACCCTGGCCCCTGACGATTTACAACAAATCCAAACCGATATGGAAGAAAGCGTTTTGCAAAACCTGCCGATCTTGGTTCCCGGCATAGAGGTAATTTTACAAGAACTCTCGGTCCGTTACCGGCTGGGGGTCATCTCGGATACGGGCATAACGCCTGGACGGATGCTGCGCCAAATTATGACTGAGGATAAGATTATCGACTACTTCACCCACCTTACCTTTTCCGATGAACTTGGCAGCAGCAAACCCCACCCCAACAACTTCTTATCCACGCTTAAGGTGCTTGATGCTCAACCGGAGGAAGCCGTCCACATCGGCGATTTGCTGCGGACGGATATCCTCGGCGCTCAAGCGGTCGGCATGCGCGGAGTTCAATACATCGGTTTGCAAGAGGATGACATTACCGAGGTGACCAAGAATGTCACCCCGAACGCTGTCATTAGCGACTACACCGAGCTGTTTGCCCTGTTGGACCAATGGAACAATTTGACCGGTAAATAGGGCAGTAGACTTGTCTGACAAGCACTTTGACATTTACCCTTGTTAGGGTTATGATTTGACCGCTTTTATCCAATTGGGGAGACACGTTATCAGGTCTCCCCTTTGTTTATTGCCGCTGGTAGAAAAATAAGTTGGGAAATCACAAAGCAAGCTTTGTGGCTCCGATATGCTACTCGATTAATTCATAAAATCACCACCGGCATATCTTAAGCAAAGCAGGAGACATTGTGTCTGAGCATCCATTCATTCCCGTAGCCGAACCGTTGCTGGCCGGCAACGAACTCAAATACGTCACCGACTGCGTCGAAAGCGGCTGGATTTCATCACTGGGCAAATATGTCCAGGATTTCGAGCAACAATTTGCGGCTTACTGCGGCACCCGCTATGGTGTGGCTACCGCCAACGGCACGGTCGCAATTCATTTGCTGGCGGCCGCACTCAATTTTGGCCCCGGCGATGAGGTGATCATGCCGAGCCTAACCTATGTGGCCACGGCCAATGGCATTCGCTATACCGGCGCCACGCCAGTCTTTGTCGACTCGGAAACCGAAACCTGGAATATCGATCCCGAGAGGGTCGCTGCGGCCATCACGCCCCAGACCAAAGCCATTTTCGCCGTTCATTTGTACGGCCACCCGGCTGACATGGACCCGCTGCGAGACATCGCTGACGAACACGGCTTGCTGCTTTTTGAAGATGCGGCCGAAGCGCACGGCGCGTGTTACAAAGGCAAACGCACCGGCGGCTTAAGCGACGCCGCTATCTTCAGCTTTTACGGCAACAAGATCATCACCACCGGTGAGGGCGGCATCATTGTGACCGATAATGAAGAATGGGCCAAACGGGCCTTTTTTCTGGAAAATCAAGGCCGATACAATGACAACCCTTACTGGCATCCCGAAATTGCCTTCAACTACCGAATGACCAACATTCAAGCCGCCATCGGCCT
>JAGRCC010000055.1 GCA_020433785.1 Anaerolineae bacterium | reverse complement strand
CTCCTGCGCCAGTGAGCTAGACCCCACTTACGCCGAAGCCTACGCCTTTCTGTCTGAGGTGTTCGCCGATCAAGGCGATTGGTTCTCCGCCCGTGAAACCGCTCAACAAGCGATTGATGCCAATTTCCAGAGCATGGACGCCCATCACAACATGGGCTATGCGTGGGAAGTGCAGGGTCGCTACAAAGAAGCCATCGAATATTATGAAGATGCCATCAAGTTAGCCCCTAAGTTAGCCCCCAACTATGTCTCGGCCGGCCGCATCTACTATTGGCTAGGCGATTATGAAACGGCCGAGGAACGCTTCAAGAAGGCCATCAAACTCAGCCCCTTCGATCCTGTGGCCTACTTCCATCTGGGCCGCACCTACTACACCGAGGGCGATTTTATCAGCGCCATCGATGCGCTGGAACAGAGCGTCGGCGTTGATCCTTCCTTTGTCAGCATTAATCCCGCCGGCACCAGCGCCTGGGGCTATCTGGGCATGACCTACTACCGCCGCCAAAATTACGAAGGCGCCATCGAGTTTTTACCCAAAGCCATCGATCTGGCCGAGAACAAATTTCTTGATCGCGTTAGAGGGGTCGAGATTCTTACCGAAGTTGAAACGCTGACCGGCCCTCAATATGTGCCCATTTTACGGGGCCGCTTTACGGATCTCAATCAACCCGATGGGACGACCATCTCTACCCAACTTCAACCGGTCGCCTATCAATCTGGTTTCGAAGAAACGCCGGCCTTTGACGAGGAGTTTGAGTCGACCGAAGATGATCAGCCCAACCCGGCTGAAGATATCGAACCGGTCGAAGAACAGCCGCCCTGTGTCGATGCTATTCTACGTTCCATCCAAAACCAGATCATTATCCCCGGCCTGCAAAACACCGAGCTACTCACCCTTACCACCAGTTTTAGCGGCACCATCGGCACGGCCGGTCTGGATTTTTCAGACAACAGCATGACCCTTGTCCTCGATAACGTGCCGCAGCCAAAAACAGCCCCCTACGAAGTCAGGGTCAGTTTGTGGCCGGATCGAACCGAAAGCGTCGGCTACGTCCAGCCGGATGGCAGCCAGAAAATCTCGACCAAAGTTCAATTCGATGAAAAACTCGTCGCGCCGATTGATTACTACTACACCTTAGGCTTATCGTATGCCAACATGAATATGTGCAACGAAGCCCGCCCCTGGCTGCTCGAATCGCTGAACCGGGACAGCAGCGCCTACAACCCGGCCTGGTACGGCACCCGCCTCTGCTCCATCACCGATACTCCACCCACCCCTCTGCCAACCTTCACCCCCCCCCCCGAATAAAAAAACCGCCAGGTCTCAGAAACCTGGCGGTTTTTCTGTTTCTTCGCTTAGTAACCGGCGATGTCGGCAGTAGAAGATTTTTCCCCTTAATCCCTACTACCTACCCCTACCCCCGATTTGAACTACTTATCATCCAGCGCGGCCACGCCCGGCAGCACTTTGCCTTCCAGGAATTCCAGGCTAGCCCCACCGCCGGTCGAAATGTGGCTCATCTTTTCAGCCAGACCCGACTGCTCTACGGCCGCAGCGCTGTCGCCGCCGCCGATAATGGTCGTCGCGCCGTCCAATTCGGCCAGCACTTTGGCGATGGCGAAGGTGCCTTCGGCAAAGCGCGGGAATTCGAACACGCCCATCGGTCCGTTCCAGACCACGGTTTTAGCCCCATTGAGCCGGTTAGCAAAGTGGGCAATCGACGCTGGGCCGATATCGAGGATCATCCAGCCGTCGGGTACCTCATCGACCGGCACCACTTTGGCCTCGGCATCGGCCTTGAATTCGGGGGCGATGGTGCAATCGACCGGCAAAATCAGCTTGTCCCCGTACTCGGCCAGCAGCTTTTTAGCCGTATCAATCGCCTCTTCTTCCACCAGCGACTTGCCAACCTTGTGCCCCTGAGCCACAAAGAACGTGTTCGCCATCCCGCCGCCGATCAACAATCCATCCACCTTGGACAGCAGGTTCTCGATGACGCTAATTTTATCGGAGATTTTGGCCCCGCCCATAATGGCGATAAACGGATGCCCCGGATCAGACAAAGCCCCGCCCAAATACTCGATCTCTTTTTCCAGCAAAAAGCCGGCCACGGCTGGTCGTAAGGTGTCCGTCACCCCGGCGGTCGAAGCATGGGCGCGGTGGGCGCTGCCGAAGGCATCATTCACATAAACCTCACCTAATTCAGCCAACTGCTCTGAAAAACCGGGGTCGTTTTTCTTCTCTTGTTTGTAAAACCGGGTATTCTCCAACAAGATGACATCCCCTGGTTTCATGGCCATCACAGCCGATTTGACCTCTTGCCCGATAGTATCATTCAATTTCGTAACCGGCCGGCCCAGCAGTTCAGACAGGCGCTTACCCGCTGCGTCAAGTTGATACTTTGGATCGGGCGCGTCTTTAGGGCGGCCCAAATGGCTCATTAAGATGACTGCAGCGCCGTGGTCCAGCAGGTATTGAATCGTTGGCAGGGCGGCCCGAATGCGGCGGTCATCAGTGACTTCGCCATTTTCCATAGGAACGTTAAAGTCGACACGCACCAAAGCGCGTTTACCATTGACGTCTACATCTTTGATAGTTTTTTTGTTCATGGAACCCTTCCTCTCATAGTTGGTGAAAAATAGATGACTAACAGCCTATCGGACTTCGAATGACGGCAATAGCAGCCCTAAGTTGATGGAATTTGAATACGAAGTGACTGTATGTAACCGTTGTCGCCCGGCAGCGATACCCATGATAGCATTGACTTCGACTATGCGCCAAAATTTTACTCAGACCTGCCTCAATTTACAAAAACCTTACTTAAATCCCATCACCGGCTGCGGGTGACTCCCACCCGCTCACAGAATGTAAAAACCGGACATTTGCTACACCACGGCGAGGTTGGCGTGCATAAATTTTGACCCATACTAACCAGCAGCCCGTTATATTCGATCCAATACGCCTCTGGTAGTTTTTCGCGCAGCGCAAACTCGGTTTCTTCCGGCGTCTTGGTCTCAACGTAACCCCACCGGTTCGAGATACGATGCACGTGAACATCAACACAGATGCCCAGCTTGTTAAACCCGGCTGTCAACACCAAATTGGCTGTTTTTCGGCCTACCCCCGGCAGCTTGAGCAGTTCGTCGAGATCGTCCGGCACCTGGCCGTTGTATTCATTGATGAGCCGGTGCGAGATATCGATAATACTCTTGGCTTTATTGCGATAAAAACCCACCGGATAAATCACCTCAGCAATTTCATCTGTCGAGTGGGTTATCATCTCGTGCGGGCTATTGGCCACGGCAAACAAGCGTGGCGCGACCACAGCAGTCAATGTATCTTTGGTTCTCAAACTCAATATCGTAGCGATCAGTACTTGATAAGGTCCCCACTCGTGCTTACGGCCTTTGTCGTCCACCAGGGCCGGGGACCAGGCTTTGGCCGCTTCTCTGAGAATGGGGATGACCTGATGGATGTCGTTATCCTGCATCAATTTGCTCCGTATCAAAGGTGACCGTTACTTTTTATCGCATCCAAGTGGCTGTCACCTGGGTTCTCTACCGGGTTCCGATTATAACACAGTTACCAAAAATAAAAAGCACCCGAGGCCACCCTTAAAATATTCGACGAGATAACGCCTTGCTGCTAAAATAGCAATATACATACCCAAGCAAGGACGCTGTGGATAATCTATGGCCGTGATCGCCAAACAATTTAACAATTTCAATATGGGAAGAGAAACGATGCCTTCAACAGCAGATTATCAACATTTAATCAGTGCCGACGTCCATTTTTTGGGCAATATTTTGGGAGAGATCATCGAGCAGCAAACCGGGTCGGAAAAGTTCGCTTTGGAAGAGCGGGTCCGAACCCTGGCCAAGGCCCGCCGCGCCAACGGGAACGGCGACGCCGAAACCGAACTGGCCGCGCTGGTCGACTCGCTGACGTTATCCGAGAAGGAGATGGTGGCCCGCTCCTTCACCACCTACTTTGAGCTAATCAACCTGGTGGAAGAACACCACCGCGTGCGCATTCTCCGCGACCGCGAGCGCGAGGCCCATCCCCTGCCCCTCAAAGAGTCGATTGCCGACGCTATCCGCCAACTGCACGAGTTGGGCGTGGATGAGGCGACGATGGCCCAACTGCTGGCCGATCTCCACATCGAACTGGTTTTCACCGCCCACCCCACCGAGGCCCGCCGCCGGACCATCCTCTCCAAACTGCGCCGGATTGGTCAGGCGTTGTACGACCGCGAGGTCCGCGATATGCTGCCCGCCACCTTTGAAGAGCTGATGGCCAACATCCGCGCCGAGGTCACGACGCTGTGGG
>JAGRCC010000694.1 GCA_020433785.1 Anaerolineae bacterium | reverse complement strand
TTTTGCAGCTTCTTCAGCAAGCTGGCATCTTCGGCTATTTTATCTTGCGTCGCCTTGAGGGCCGTAACCCATTTTTCTACAGCCAAACTGAAGACAGCCATCGCATATTTCCGAGGAAGCTCTTGTGCGGCCACTAGGCTTCTCCTAATTCCGCTAAGAACCGATCGACCAGTTTGCGCTGCGCACTGGGATCGATGGCCTCACCGACAACTTTGCGGGTAATATGCATCGATAGTTCAGCCGCTTGTTTTTGCAGATCGGCCGCGATTTGCTGGCGTTCTTGCTCGGCTTCCTCTTTGGCTCTGACTTTGATCTCTTCAGCCTCTCGCCGGGCCGATTCCAAGATCTCCTTGCGCATCTTTTCGGTGGCCTCAGCCGCTTTACGCGCCTCTTCTTGCGACGATTGGCGGGCTTTGGCTAACTCTTTTTCAAACTCGGCCCGCTGCCGGGCGGCTTCCTGTTGGGCTTGTTCCGCTGCGGTTAACCCGCTTTCAATTTCCTTGCGGCGCTTTTCCAGCATCTCTTTGACGGGCTTAAACGCCAGACGCTGCAAAAGAAAGAGCACCACGAAGAAGTTAACAACATAAATGATAATATTAAGTAGGTCTATACCTAAGGCTTCCACACTCTAGCCTCCTTCTGCTCAGTTTCAATTTGAATAGCGTCTGTTACAGGACGAATAAGAATATCAAGCCAAAGACCAAACCGAAAATCGCCAGCGCTTCAGAGAAGGCGATCCCCACGAACATATAGGTCAGCACTTGACCCGACATTTCCGGATTACGCGCCATCGACTGCAACGCGCCACTTGCTACTACCCCGATGCCGATGCCCGGCCCAATCGCCCCTAGACCTACGGCTAAACCAGCAGCTAACAATTTTGCGGCTTCAACATCCATTATTTAGAAATCCTCCTAGCTTTGATTATGATGATTCAATTTCTACAAGGCTTGCTTTAAGTTTCAGTTTAATGACCTTCTTCTTCATGCCCGCCATGCGGCTTAACCGCGATGGTGTAGAACGCTACGGACAAAATGTAGAAGACGAAGGCCTGAATGAAGTTAACAAAAATCTCAAAACCGATCAACGGGGTCACCACAAAAAGTGGCACCAGGAACATAATAACAACCAGCATGACCTCACCGGCAAAAATGTTGCCGAAAAGTCGGAAGGTATACGCGATAATCTTGACGAACTCGCTCAATAATTCAATGAGGCCAACGAGAAAGTCAATTCCCCCTAAAACATATTCGAACCCTGTTTTAGCCTTCTTGAACCCTTCAAAGATAAAAAATTTACTCATATAACCGGCAAACCCCAAGGCGGTAAAGCCGAAGGTCCAGGCGGCTATCTGCGTAATCAAGGCTAAGGAAAGCGTAAAGTTCAAATCGGCTGCCGGCGCCCGGAAAAAGGGAATGATGTGCTGACCAGCTTCACATGTGCTCCAGCCGCCATGCGACTCTTCTGCTGGTGGAGCGGCTTCCTCAACGGCTTCAACCTGTTCGGTGTGATGTTCCTCCCGGCACAGACCAAAGTTGATTAGCGGAACGCCAATTAACAAACCAAAGAAGTTTGTAACCAGTACAAAGATAAAGATGGTGGTGGGAATAGCAAAGAACTTGCTCACATCCCGCGGTCCCGAGACGCTTTCGGTCAGATTGTAAATACTCTCCACCAAAAATTCCACAAAGTTTTGCGATCCGCTCGGTTTTAACTGCATCTTACTGGTCGCCATATAAAAGAATAGGGCAATAAGTATCGTGCAGACCCAGGCGGTCAACATCGAGTTGGTCACGTTCAAAGGACCGAGATGGAACAACGATTCAGCGCTAAGCGAAGTAGGGGGTCTCGCAACGGGCAGAAACATACTCGCAACAGCAAGAACAATAGCAACAAGAACAAAGGGTAATGCTTTCTTCATAAGCTGTCTAAAACTCCCTGTTTAATGATTAGAAGCCTCCTCTTGTAGCCGTGATGCAACTCGATAAACGGCGTACATAGCGAAGACAAAACTTAAGATTAGTAACAAAAACATCATCCAAGGCTTGGTCATTAGCAGCCGATCCAGCCAAATACCGCAGACGGCTCCTGACAGGATCGGACAGGCTAAAATCGTGAAAAATTTTATTCCTAATCCGTAACCTTCGGCAAACGCACTTGGCAAACCTTGCGACTTTTTTTTCACGGCGCTAACTCTTTTTTAAGCTTACAGACCGGGCAAAGTTCGGTGCAATTAAGCCTAGCCATTGCTCTTCATAGAGCCTTAGATAAATTAACAACTTAGTGGGCTTGGCAAAGTCAATAAAAGAGGATTGAAGTATAGGCAAATGGCATAGGTCTACTTCACATCCCTTGTTGAGCGGCGCTTGATTATAACACGCTCTGATGATTCTTGCCAAATAGATTATAACCTATTTTTTATAGCAAAGTTTGTAGTTATTCGTTTGCTACGAATTTCACAAACTCGGCAGATAGTACAAGATTTTTTGAGTTTTGTCCAATTTATCGGCTGAAAAAAAAAGCCTGACTTGATGGGAAAAATGGCGACCATGCCCTATAATAAAGTTGATGGAGTTTAGAGTTAATAGCGGTTTACGAGTTATTCAATCACTGATCAGATAGCTTTTTGAGCCAAATCTAAAGGCCTTATCCATCCTAAAAAAGCTTTCATCTCTATGAACCCATAAATTTTTTACGAACTCTAACAGCTTACAATGACTCACTTAAAACACCCCCATTCTCTCCCCGACCGAGTCGAGCGTATCGGTATGGTCGCTCGCTGGCGGCCGGTTCATCTGGGCCACGTGCCGGTCCTGCAAGCCCTCTGCCGTCGGGCCGAAACCGCGCTCATCGGCATCGGCAGCGCCAATCGCTACGACCTACGCAACCCCTTTACTCTGGACGAAACTATCGCGATGATCCGCCTCGTCTTGGCCGATCACCCTAACTACATCCTCGTCCCCATTCCCGATCTTGACAACGGCCCCCGCTGGCGGGCCATGATTGCCGACCAATTCGGTTCGCTCGATCTGTTCGTGACCGAAAATCCCTATGTTGCCAAACTGATGGCTGATATTTATACCGTGGTCAGACCCGTAATGTTGATCAACGACGCCGAAAAAATTCCCATCGACGGCGCGATGGTTCGTCGGGCTATGGCTCAAGGCGATAGCTGGCGTGATCTGGTGCCCGCCGTCGTCGCCGACTATCTGACCACTCACCACCTCGATGATCGCTTCCGTCAGGAGTTTGGTTTGCAAACGTTGGCGCTCGATACGTTTGTGGCCAACCGGCGTGATAACTCTGCTGAAGAATCGACCTAAAATTATCCCTTGAAAAGGAGCGTCAAAGTTTACTTTGACCGAACCGTACATAACAAAGCTTGCTTTGTTGCTCCGCTGCATTTTTGTTGCCGGTGACGTCTCTTAGAGATTGTCAGTCTTTCCGAATTTTAAGTTAGTGTGCTATTGACAAAAAGTACTTGCCATGATACTATTAGTGTAATTATTACACTAATAGTTATCTTCCATTTTCAATCAACCATTTCTAACTTTAGGAGGCACTATGTATTCCTGGGACGAAGACACCAGCAGTTGGTACGGCGACAGCGCTTATAGCTACGGCGCCCACGGCGCGACCACCCGCAAAGCTGCCGCCGAGCGGGCCAAAGCCAGCGGCCCTCGCACTTACGAGCGCAAAGGCGGCCCCAATGAAAAAATCATCGATCCGCGCAAATCCATCCGCAGCACATCGGCCAATCCCCTCATCGTGGCGGTCGATGTCACCGGCTCGATGGCTAATTGGCCCTTTGAAATTTTCGACCGGCTGCCGCTGCTGTACAACACCCTCTCGCAATATCGCGAGGATTTGGAAATCTGCTTTGTGGCTATCGGCGATGCCGGCTGCGACCGCTGGCCGTTGCAAGCTACCACTTTTGCCGGCGGCTACGATCTGGAGCAGTTGCTCGGTTCGCTCTACGGCGAGGGCGGCGGCGGCGATGCGCCCGAAAGCTACGGTCTTTTCGCCCATTGGGTCAATACGCACGTGAGTATTCCCAATGCCGCTGAGACGCCCTTTATGATCGTCTTCGGCGACGCGCCCATGCATCCCACCACCCCGCGCGGCCAAATCAAACAGGTTCTCGGCGATCAGGTCAGCCGCGATGTCGATTCGATCAAAGCCTGGCAGCAGCTCTGTCAAACCTGGAATGTCTGGTTCCTACGCCGGCCCACCGGCCGACCGGGCGACGCCGTCGATCAGCAGTGGGGCCAAGCCATCACCGAGCAAAAGATTTTTCACATCCAGGACGAGCAGCGCGCCGTCGATTACGCCATGGGCCTCGTCGCCCGCGCTTGGGGCCACTTCGGTGACTTTCAGGATAATATGCGCGCCCGCCAAAGCGACGCCAAAGTCTCCGAAATCAGCCAGCCGATTGAACTGAAGTGCCCCCGCTGCGGTGGCCCGGTTCCGCTCAATGCCGGAGGAAGGTTTAGCTGCCCCTATTGCGGGACGACACTCAAACTTTAACAAAGTCGCAAAGTCGCAAGGTGGCAAGGTTGCAAAGTCGCAGAGTTGCAAAGTGACAAAGTCGCAGAGTTGCCGAGTAGTAAAGTCACAGAGTGTCAACGGTTCAACTTTGCGATACGGCAATGCTAAGACTTTGCCACTCTCCGCCACCTTGAGACTCTGTAGCTTTGCAACCCTGAAACTCTGCTTATGAAAACACCTGCAAAAATTCAAGCTATTGTCACCGTCCCCCCCTACGCCGATTTTCTCGATGATGTCGCGGCGCACCCGCTGGTGAGCGGCTTCCGGTTGAACACCGTGATGCCGCTGCGCGGCGACCCCGCCGAGGTTCTGGAGCGACTGCGGTCTTTCGGCCAACCGTTGTGGGTCGATCTCAAAGGCCGGCAGCTTCGCGTGGTCGG